>CADCUW010000117.1 GCA_902805985.1 uncultured Rubrobacteraceae bacterium | reverse complement strand
AGCACGGGTCGTTGTAGGCCCACGAACGGCCCCGAAGGTCGAGAAAGGTCTCGGCAGGACTGTCGGGCCGCACGACCACTTCGGAGAAGTAGACCGGCAGGCCCGGAGCCCGGGCGTTTCGGAACACCGGCGCCGCGGGGAGAAGCTCCACCGGCGGGTCCTCCAACCCGCGCAACCAGATGAGACCCGGGGCGCACATGAACCCGACGTCGGCCTCGCCCCTGGAGAACGGGTCTTCGGTCCCCCTCATCGGTCCCGAGACCCGCGACTCCACCGAGAGGGAAGCCCGCTGTCCCAGCTCCTGCCGCACGTGATCGACGACCGCCTCGAAGAACGCCCGCGGAATGCCCGGAGAGAGATAGCTCACGAACCGTAGCTCCCCGGGGCGCTCTACCTCCCGGCCTCCCGCCGTTGGGGCCGCGGCACACCGGAAGCCCTGACTGCCAGAGTCCCGCTGCCCCGGCCCGGTGGCGGGTCCGACCCGGTCGCCGGCGTTCGTCTGCGTCACGCTCGCGGTCCCATCCGGGATGGGGACGGCGGACGCGGGGCCCGTGATCCGGGGTTAGTACGCAAGCCTTTGACGGATCGCGGCCGAGAAGCGGTCGACGATGAGCACCACGATTATCGTGGCGCCGACGAGCGTTGCCACCTTCGGGTAGTCGAAGAGGTTCATGGAGATCAGGATCTGCTGCCCTATCCCCCCGGCCCCGACGAACCCCAAGATCGTCGCCGAGCGGATGTTGCACTCCCATTGGTAGAGCGTGAGCGAGGTGAAGCCGCTCATCGCCTGCGGCAGCCGCCCGAAGAGGAAGGTCTGGAAGCCGTTCGCCCCGGTGGCCGCGAGCGCCTCCACGGGGCGTCCCGGCACCGCCTCCAGGGTCTCGCTGTAGAGCTTGCCGAGCACACCCGCCGAGTGCACGGCGAGGGCGAGGGTGCCGGGGAACGGGCCGAGGCCCAGGGCGACGACGAAGACCAGCGCCCACAGGATGTCAGGGACGGAGCGGAAGATGTTGAGGAGGGTGCGCGAGAGGTGGTACGGGACGGCGCGCCGGAGGCGCTCGCCGCGGGAGGCGCCGACGGTCGAGATCTGCTGCGTGCCGAGGGCTGAGAGGGGGAAGGCCACGACCGCGCCGAGGAGCGCGCCGAGGAACGACATCTGGAAGGTCTCAAGGATGCCGGTCCCCGTGGCTCGAAGCGTGGCGGCCGAGAGGTCCGGCGGGAACATCTCCGAGACGAACCGCTCCGCAGCGCCCGTGCCCCTGATCAGCTCGACGATGTCGAAGTTGGTACCCGTCACGCTGTAGCCGGTCAGGCCGAGGATGACGAGGACGGCCAGGCTGCCCTTCCAGGAGAAGCGCGGTACCGCGCCCCCGATCCCGGGTCGTTCAGTGCGAGGAGACGCCATCTCGTCCCTCCGTCAGGCGCATGGATCTCTCGAGGTCGCGGCGGGCGTACAGGGGAGCGGGGTCTTCCTCTTCCGCCGCAGCGCTCCCGTCGTCCGCGTAGATCTCCGCGAGCGCATCTTCGGTCAACCGTTCCGGCGGGCCGTCGAAGGCGACGCGTCCCTCGCGAAGTGCTACGACGCGGGGAAAGCGGCGTGCGATCTCCACGTCGTGCAGATTGACCAGCAGGGTCGCCCCCTCCTGGTTCAGGTGCACAAGCGTCTCCAGGACGCGCTCGGTCGTGACCGGGTCCACGGCGGCGAAGGGCTCGTCGGCCAGGATAAAGTCGGGCCTCTGCACGAGCAACCGCGCGACGGCGACCCGCTGCTGCTGCCCACCGGAGAGGTCGGCCGTCCTGACATGGGCCTTGCCCCCGAGCCCGACCTCCTCGAGTGCGGCCCCCACCTTCTTCGAGAGCCCGGCCCCGGGCCCTGCCAGAAAGGTCCTCAGCGTCCCGAGCCCCCCCATCCTGCCGACCTCGCCCAGAGAGACGTTGACGCCCGCCGGGAGCTGGGGGACGAGGTTGTACGCCTGGTAGATGGTCCCGATGCGCCGCCTGAGCTCGTTAAGCCGGCGCCTCGGGAGGGCGTAGAGGTCGTGCCCGCCGACGGCGACCCGGCCACTCCCAAGCGCCACGCTGCGGTTCAGCGCGCGAAAGAGCGTGGACTTGCCGGCGCCGGAGGCCCCGATCACGGCGAGCTGCTCGCCCGCCTCCACGCCGAGCGTGGCATCGCGCAGGGCCTTCACCCCGCCGAAGCCCACGGAGACGTTCTCCAGAGAGATACCCTGCACGCCGCTACTGCTCTTCGGCGATGAGGTCGAGCTTGCGGGCCTGTTCCTCCACGTAGTCGTAGTCGCCCGCCTGGACCTTCTCGTAGTCCTCGGCGCGCAGCAGGTCCAGAAGCTTGGCGTCCTCTATGTTCAGGTACGCCTCGGTTAGCGCCCGCTCGTCCCTGTCTGAGAGGTCGTCGCGCACTACCCAGGGGTAGCCCTCGATGGGGTCTGACTCCTCTATCACCCTGACGCTGTCCTTCTCGATGATGCCCTCCTCCTGCAGGTCGTACAGGATGCGGTCCTCGAGGCCCCCGGCCGCGACGCGCCCGTTGGCCACCGCCTGCGCCGTCGTGTCGTGGCCGCCGGTGTACACGACCTCTCCAAGGTCTGTACGGTAGTCGAGTCCCGCCTGGTTCAACATGATGGCCGGGTAGAGCGAGCCGGAGGTCGAGGAGACGCTTCCGAAGGCGAAGTCCCCGCCCTCGAGGTCCTCGACGTTCCGCACGTCGCTGTCGGCCGGGACGATGATGACGGAGCGGTACTTGGTCGTGCCGGTCCTCGGGTTGACCTCGGTAAAGAGGGGGTGGACGTCAGCGCGCTGGCGGGCCTGGACGTAGGTAAGGCCGCCGAAGTACGCGAGGTCCAGCTCCCCAGAGACCATCGCCTCGACCACGGCGTTGTAGGTCGTCGGCACGGAGAGCTCGACCTCGCGCCCGAGTTCCTTTTTCAGGTAGTCCTCCAGGGGTTGGTACTGGGCCTCGACCTCCTCGGGGTTCTCGTTTGGGATCAGGCCGACCCGCAACGGCTCGTCGCCGGAGGCTGAACCGCCGCCTCCTCCCGCCCCGCCGCAACCGGCGAGCGCTATCGTCGCGATGAGGACCAAAACGAGCGTGGATAAACGGTGGATCACGCGTGTTCCTTTCTGGCGCAGGTCTCGACAAAGGCCTCTGCCGCCGGCGAGAGCCTGCGGCCTCTCTCTGTCAGCAGGACGAAGGGTCGCGAGAGCGCGAGCCCGCGAACCTCGATCCGTCTGATTTCCTTTATGGCTCCGGCCGTGCGAAGCGGTACGACGCCGATGCCGGCGCCCGCGGCGACCGCGCCCGCGACGGCGGCGTTGGATCCCAGCTCCATCGCCACCCTGACCCTCACGCCGGCCGCCGCCAGCCCCTCCTCCGCGGTCTGGCGCGTCCCGGAACCCTGCTCCCGCAATACGAACGGTCGCTCCGCGAGGTCCACGAGGGAGACCTCAGCCCCGGCGAGCCGGTTGGAGGCGGCGACCACCGGCACCAGCGCGTCGTGGCCGATGACGGTGCCGACCAGCCTCGGGTCGTCGGCCGCGTGGCCCACGACGGCCGCCTCGATCTCCCGCCCCAGCAGGGCCGCGATGGCCTCGCCGGTGTCGTAGACCCGCAGCTCGACCGCGACGCCCGGGTGGCGCCCCGAGAACTCCGTCACGAGCCCCGGCATCAGGAGCTCCCCGGGGGTCGAGGACGCACCGACGACGAGCGGACCGTGCGGGGCGGTGTGGCTCGCCATCTCGGCCTCCAGGGAGGAGATACCCCCCAGGATGCCCCGCGCGTGCCCGGCGAGGCACGCCCCCGCGGGCGTCACCCGCAGGGGCCGGCCCCGGGTGAGCAGGACGACGCCGAAACGTTCCTCCAGGGCGTGCAGGTGGTTGGAGACCGCCGGCTGCGTCAGGCCAAGCTCCCTGGCCGCCGCCGAGAGCGACCCGTACTCCAGTATGCTGAGGAAGACGCGCAATGCCTGAAAGCTCGGGCTCATCGGCGCAAGTTATCACATACGACTTATGAGATCGATAACGAAACCTTACGTAATGATTAAGCGGGATCGGTCGTCGGCTGGCCTCCCTGCCGATCCTCCCGCTGGCCAGGCGGTCGCGCCGGTGCTAAATTCCGCCCGAAAGTCTACCCACGAGGAGGGAACGGGGTGCGGGCCATCGACCAGACGCGCCTGCCGGAGGATGTCATCCTCTCTGTGGTGGGTACCTTGGAGGAGTTCGCCGAAGCCATCTCGTCTCTGCGGGCGCCCGGGGTTATGGGGGACCGGGGGACGCGCCGGAGGCGCGGCCGGAGGCGAATCTAGGAGGGGCATGATAGACGTTGGCATCATCACCGGGTCGGGCATCTACGAGCTCCCCGGGGGTGGGGAGTCGCGGATCGTTGAGAACCGCTTCGGCACGGTCGAGGTTTCGATCTTCTCCGCCGGACCGTGGACCGTCGGGAGCATCTCTCGCCACCAGAGAGACCACCGGCACCTGCCCCACACGGTCCCCCACCAGGCGAACCTCACGGCCCTCAAGGAACTCGGGGCGCGGGCGGTCCTCGCTACGACGGTCGTTGGGGCGGTTGACCCCGGCCTGCCTCTGGGGATACCCATTCTGTTCGACGATCTCTTCTTCCCGACCAACCTCCTGCCCAGCGGCGCCGCGTGCACCGTCTTTATCGAGCCAGGGGATCCGGCCCGCGGGCACCTCATATGGGATGAGCCTTTCGCCTTGCGGCTCAGGCGCAGGCTGGAGCACGCGGCCGGAGATCTCGGGCTGGAGGCCACCGTCGGGGGCGTCTACGGGCACACGAACGGCCCGCGGTTCGAGAGCCGGGCTGAGGTCCGCTGGCTGGGCTCTTCGGGGGTGACGGCCGTGAGCCAGACGTGCGGCCCTGAGGCGGTCCTGGCCGGGGAGCTGGAGCTTCCCTACGCGCTGGTGGGCTTCCCGGTCAACTACGCGAGCGGCGTCTCCGAATCCCGCAGGGAGGAGCTCGACCGGATGCTCGCGCTCTCGGTCGAAGTGCTGCCGAAGCTCGTGCTCAGGGCCGCGGAGACGCTGGAAGGTGAAGATCTAACCTTCGATAACGGTTACGTCTACCGGATGGAAGGCGGGGTGGGCGCGCGCAAACCATGATCCGCCAGCACCTGATCCGGCAGGCGAGGCGCCGAGGCCGGGTGGGGAGAGGATGGTCCCGTGAAGCGGGTTCTCTGCCGGTGTAACCTCCGGGCGAGAGGTGGGCTCAGGATCGGACGGTGGGAGGGTGGTGGGGGACCGGCGAGTAGACCTGGCGGAGATCAAGGAGCGCCAGCAACGGGCGTGGGCTTCGGGCGACTACGCGGTGTTCGGGGCGGCGTTGGTGATCATGAGCGAGCTCCTCTGCGAGGCCGTTGACCTAAGGCCCGGACAAAAGGTTCTCGACGTGGCGACCGGCAGCGGCAACACCGCCCTGGCCGCCGCCCGCCGCTTCGGCGAGACGAGTGGCATCGACTACGTCCCGGCCCTGCTGGAGAGGGCCAGGGAGCGGGCCGCCGCCGAAGGACTGGAGGTAGACTTCCGGGAGGGCGACGCCGAGGGCATCCCCTTCCCGGACGCTTCTTTCGACGTGGTCCTCTCGACCGTCGGGGCGATGTTCGCGCCGGACCAGGAGCGGGCGGCCGGGGAGTTGCTCCGGGTCTGCCGCCCGGGGGGTAGGGTCGGCCTGACGAACTGTACGCCGGACGGCTTCGCCGGGGAGCTTGGAAGCCTCTTCGGCAGTTACCTGCCCCCCCTCCCCCGGCCTGAAGCCCCCCGCGCTCTGGGGCACGGAAGAGCGGCTGCGCGAGCTCCTGGGCGACGGGGTCGAAGATCTGCGGATCTCACGGCGGAGCTTCGTGTTCCGCTACCGCTCCGTGGCCCACTAATTTGAGGTGCTGCGCGGCCAACTGGGGCCCACCCGGGAGACCTTCCTGGCGCTCGAACCGGTGGTGCGGGAGAGGCTCGCGGGCGACGTCGTCGGCCTCGTGGGCCGCTTCAACCGTTCCGGCGACGATACGGTGGTCGTGCCGAGCGACTACCTGGAGGTGGTCGCCACCCGGCGCCGGTGATCCGCCGGATCGGCCGCAACGTTAAGGGAATAGCAAGATTTGGCGCCGCGATCTGTGTTAAACGTGATGTGGCGTATGGGGTGATTGATCAGAGAGGAGGGCCAATGGGCGTTGCCGTCGGCATCGGACTCACGAACGAGTGCAACCTGGACTGCCCGCACTGCTACCGGCCCACGCTCACGCAGCAGCGTCTCTCCGTGGGGCAGGTCGAGACCATCCTGGATAACCTGGAGGTGGGGTCCGTCAACCTCGGCGTCGGGGAGAACGGGGTGCACCCCGAGTACCGGGAGATGCTGGGGCTCTTCCGCGAGAGGGAGGTCAAGACCGCCATCACCTCCAACGGCTACAGCCTGGACATGCTCACGGACGAGGAGCTCGCGGGGTTCCACTCCGTCGAGCTCTCCTTCGACTTCCCCACCAAGAAAGAGATGGACGAGTTCAGGGGCGCGGGCGCGTGGGAGATGGCGGTCGAGTCCCTGGAGCGCTGCCAGCGTCTCGGCATCTCCACCTCCGTGGCGGCGGTGATGATGAGCACCAACTACGAGCGGATGGGGGAGGTGGCGCGGTTCGCCTTCGGGCTTGGCTGCGACCTGCGCGTCAACGTCTACCAGCCCGTCTCGGGCGAGGAGTTCACGCTCTCCTACGATCAGTTCTGGGAGGGGTTCGCAAGCCTCTTCGCCGCCGGGCCCGTCGTCGTCTGCAGCGAGCCGCTGGTCAACGCGATCATGGGCCTCGAGACATCCAGGGGGAACCCGTGCGGGCAGCGCAGCATCCGGGCGCTGCCGGCGGGCACGATCTCCCCCTGCCCCTACTGGCCGGCGGCGGCCGGCACGATAGGGCACCTCGCGGACCCGGAGAGGAACGTCTGGGAGGGACGCGAGTTCGAGAAATCCCGCCACCTGCCGCAGGCTTGCGGGCCGTGCCGCTTCGCCGAGAGCTGCGCCGGGGGCTGCGCGAGCCGCCGGGCGCTGCGCGACAAATTGGACGAGCCGGACGAGTACTGCCCCGTGGTGCGCGGCGGGGAAGAGGAGGTCGGGCGCATCCAGGAGATGCTCCGCTACACGTTGAGCGACCCCGAGGACGTGCCGAAGGCGGGCAACGCCTGCACGACCGTCATCAAGGCCGCAGAGAGCCCCCCGGCGTGACGCTCGTCGACCGCGACGCGGCGGGCGACGCTACGGGCGACGCCACGGGTTCCGGGGGGCGTCCCGGACCGCGCATCGCCGCCGTCATCCCCGCCCTCGACGAGGCGCTCTCCATAGCGCGGGTGGTCGAGGGTCTTCGCGGACAGGCGCTCTTGGCATCGGGCGAGATCGTCGTCGTGGACAACGGCTCGACCGACGGGACCGGGGAGGCCGCCCGCCGGGCCGGGGCGAGGGTCGTGCGCGAGGAGCGGCGCGGCTACGGGTACGCTTGTCTCGCCGGGGTCCTCGCGGCCGGGGAGGCAGAGGTGATCGTGCTTCTCGACGGGGACGCCGCCGACGACCCGGACGACCTTTCGCGGGTGCTGGGACCGCTCCTTAGAGGGGAGGCGGATCTGGTCGTGGGGTCCCGTGCCCTGGGCTCGCGGGCCAGGGGTTCGATGACCCCGCAGCAGGTTTTCGGCAACCGCCTGGCCGCCTCCATGATGCGCGTCCTCTACGGGATCAGGGTGAGCGATGTCGGGCCCTTCCGGGCGATACGCCGGGAGGACCTTCTGGCGCTCGGGATGCGGGAGATGACCTACGGCTGGCCCTCGGAGATGATCGTGAAGAGCGCCAGGGCGGGCTACCGCTACAGCGAGGTGCCGGTGCGCTACCACCGGCGGCTCGGGGTCTCGAAGGTCGGGGACACGCTGGTGGGGAGCCTCAAGGTCGGCTGGCACATCGTCTCGACGATACTCCGCTACTCCCGCTGGAAGCCCCCCACAGAGGTAGCCGCGAGGGTGGAGCCGTGAGCGACGCGCTGTACGTGATCGCCCGGGCGCCCAGGGTCGGGTTCGCCAAGACGCGGCTCGGCCGGGGAATTGGCCACGGGCGGGCGATCTCGCTCTACCGGGCTTTCCTGCGGGATCTGGCCGCGCGCTTCTCCGATTCGCCTTTCCCCCCCGGCTGGTACGTAACACCCCCCGACGCGTGGCCGGAGATATCAGAGATCACCGGCGAGACCGGACGGGTCATCTTCCAGGGAGAAGGCGACCTGACGGAGCGCCAGAGGGAGCTGTTCCGGGGGGCGCAAGACCGCGGGGAGGACCGGACCGTCCTCGTCGCCTCGGACTCGCCCCACCTGGAGGTCGGGGTCGTGGAGGAGGCCTTCCGCCGCCTCGACGACGACGACCTCGTCTTCGGGCCGACCTTCGACGGGGGATACTACCTCATCGGGATGCGCTGCCAGGGTCCCTGCGACGTGCTGGAGGGGGTGCCGATGAGCGTCGGGACGGAGCTCGACGGCATAACGGCCAGGGCCAGGCTCTCGGGCCTGTCTGTGGGCCTGCTGGAGGCCACCTTCGACGTCGACGTGGCGGAAGACCTCCGGCACCTGCGCCCCCTGGCCCTCGAACGCGCCGACCTCCGGGCGACCCGCGACGCCCTCGAGTCGCTCGGGCTCATGGACCAGGACACCCAACAGGACACCCAACAGGACACCCAACAGGCCAGCCAGGACGGCCAAGCGGCCGGCGGGAGCCGGCGTTGAGGTTCTCCGGGGCCGGAGGACGGTAGCGCCTGGCCGAGAAGCGAGGGTTCCGGAACCGAGCTTGCGCCGGCGCGACAGCCCGGCCGTAACGCCCAGAAGAGAGGAGCATCGAGGTGGCCGAGACAAACCTTGCACACAAGCGCCAAACGGAGGAGCCGAGGGAGGGTATCCACGCGTCGTCGCGGCTGGAGAGGGGCCTCATCGTGGCCGTCATCGCGATAGCGAGCATCGGGCTCGGATACCTGTTCTTCACGCAGCTGTGGTGGAAGCTGCCCCCCGACTTCGGATGCCGGGCCGAGTTCTCCAGGGGCGGGCTGTGCTTCTTCTTGCAGCACAGCGTCGAGGAGGCCGACGCGTCCAACAAGCTCCTGAAGGCCGAGATCATAGCGTCCAACCCCGGGCCCGAGCTGAGCGTCCCGATAGGGTGGGCCACGCAGGCCAACGCGGCGTTTATCGAGAACGTCGTGCAGCCGAACATCCGCTGGTTCGGGTATGTGGTATGGGGCACGGAGGCCTGGATCTTTTTGAGCCTGTGCCTCGGGTTCTTTAGCCGCCTGGGCGCCCTGGCGGCCATCGGCATGTCCATGCAGCTGATGATAGGTCTCGCCCACACCCCCAACGAGTGGGAGTGGAGCTACATACTCATGGTGCTGCTCTCTGTGGCCATGTTCGGGCTCGCGCCGGGGCGGTACTTCGGCCTGGACCGGCTGCTGCGTCCCCGGTTCAGGGCGATGGGCGAACGCGGGAGCCGGGTGGGGCGCCTGCTGCTGCTGTTCACTTGAGGGATACCCCCGGTACTCGGTTACGTCCCGTGCGCGCGGCGAGGAGGAGGTCTAGTTGTCACCCGAGATAGTGGCCCTGCTGGTTTTGGCCGCTGCGGTGGCCGCAGCGGTCGCGTTCACCATCATCGTCGTCGTTACGGTCGACCCCTCAAACACGAACACGCGAAGGGACATTGAGCAGGAACGAGAGAACGAAGAACGCTAACGAGGGAGGAGGCGTCCTGACCCATTTGGATGAACAACACACCCTAGCGGTGAGAGCGCATCGCCCCGGTGACCGACGATGACGCGGCGATCTGGCGCCAAACGAGCCCTGGTGACCGGGGGGGCGGGTTTGATCGGCTCGCACCTCTCCGACCTGCTCCTGCGGGAGGGCTACACGGTCCGCATCCTCGACAACCTCGAACCCAACACCCACCGCAACGGGAGACCGGCCTGGATACCGCCCGAAGCCGAGTTTCTCCGCGCCGATATCCGGGACCGGGAGGCCGTGAGGTCGGCTCTGGAGGACGTGAGCGTCGTCTTCCACCAGGCGGCCTACGGCGGCTACATGCCACAGATGGCCAAGTATGTCTCCGTCAACAGCTTCGGCACCGCCCAGATGCTCGAGACCATCCGCGACGAGAACCTGCCGGTAGAGAAGGTGATCGTCGCCTCTTCGCAGGCCGTCTACCGCGAGGGTGCCGCGAACTGTCCGGAGCACGGCCTCGTCTTCCCGGAGACCCGCCCGACCTCGCAGCTCGCCGCCGGCGACTACGCCGTTCGCTGCCCCGTGTGCGGGGAGCGTTCTGAGCCGGTCCCCACGCCGGAGGAGGCCCCGATGGGAGGGGAGACGGTGTACGCGATCACCAAGTCCGACCAGGAGCGGCTGGTCCTCGCCTGGGGGCGGCAGACCGGGCTGCCAACGGTGGCCCTGCGCTACTCCTGCACCTACGGGCCGCGCCAGTCCGTCTTCAACCCCTACACGGGGGTGATCGCGATCTTCGCGACGCGCCTCCTCAACGGCCAGCCGCCCGTGCTCTACGAGGACGGCGAGCAGACCCGCGATCTGTGCTACGTCGGGGACGTCGCCCGCGCCAACCTGATCGCCGCCCAGAGCGACACCCTCGACGGCCTGCCGGTCAACGTCGGCAGCGGCCGGGCGACGACGATCCGCAAGATCGCGGAGATGGTCTCCGAAGCCGTAGACGTGCCCATAGAGCCGCTCGCCAGGGGCGAGTTCAGGCCGGGCGAGATGCGCCACCTGACCTCGGACATCTCCCGTATCCGCGAGGCCGGCTACGAGCCGGCCGTGGACCTCGGGCAAGGCATAGAGCGATACATCGGCTGGATCCGCGATCAGGGCGACGTGCGCGACTATTTCGCGGAGGCCGAGAAGGTGCTCAGAGAGAAACGCATCGTCCACGAGATAGGCCCCACTGGGGCAACTACCGATCCCTGACGATTCTACGTGGGGGTGCTCGACGTCACAGGCCACATCGACAAAGTTATCGAGGTCCTGCTCATCTTGCTCGTTGTGGTGGACGCGGCCACGTCCGGTCTAGAGTACGACCTCGCCGGACGGTTCGCGGACGGTGTTGCCGGCGCGGCCGTGCAACTGTTGGCCGGCGTGGCGGTCGGTATCGTGATGTTCCTGGCGCTGACCCCGTTCATGATTTGAGGGATGATGTGTAGCAGTCCGACAGGGAGACGGATGACCTTCTGGCCCGTATCGGCCGCTTCGGAGAGGCAACCCTTGACGCAGCCTTCGTTTCGCCGCGCGCTGGTCCTGTTCCCGCTCGCCGCGGTCCTGCTCTTGCTCGCGGGCTGCGGTCCCGGAGGGGAGGCCGCGCAGAAGAAGCCGCCCCCGGAGCCGCCCCCGGCCCCGGAGCCGGCCGAGGCGCCGCCGCTCGAGGAGGAGCCCGCCGGCAGGGTCGTAGGGGTCGGGCCCGCGCCGGAAGGGATCGTGGCCGACTCCGAGACGGGGCTGGTCGCGGTGGCCCTGCGCAACCCCAACGAGCTCGCGCTGGTCGACGGTGGGAGCGGCGAGACGGTGCGAAGAGTGGGACTGCCGGAGTCGGCCCGGCACCTGGGCCTCGCTGGTCCCGGCGGGCCGGTGCTCGTGCCCGCCGAAGGCTCGGATTCCTTCGTGCGCGTCGGCCTCCCGGGCGGGGAGATCCTGGGCGAGACGCCGGTCGGGGATTTCCCCCACAACGCCGCCGCTTTACCGGACGGCCGGATCTTCGTGGTCAACGAGAAGGCGAGTACCGCGTCTATGGTCGAGGACGGCCGCGAGGTGGAGACGGTGGAGACCGACCTCAAACCCGGCGGCGTCGCGGTAACGGAGGGCGGCCTGGTCGGCGTCATAGCGGTCCAGGGCCTCACCCTGGAGGTCTTCGAGGCGGACACCCTGGACTCTGTGGGCCGCGTGGACGCCGGCGAGGGCCCGACCCACGTGAAGGCCGGCACCGGGAACCGCTTCTACGTGACGGACACGCGCGGGGACGCCGTATTCGTCTACGGCGCCCGCCCTGAGCCGGAGCAGCTCGACCGCGTTCCCCTCCCGGGCTCGCCATACGGGATAGCCGTAGACCCCGGGCGCGGCCACCTGTGGGTCACGCTCACCGCCAGGCAGCAGCTGGTCCAGTTCGACCTGGAGGGCGATTCGCTGCGCGAGATCACCCGGTATCCCACCGTCCGCCAGGCGAACACCGTGGCCGTGGACCCGGCCAGCGGGCGCGTGTTCGTCACCGGGAAGACGGATGGACAGCTACAGATCCTCGATCCCCGATGAACCTGGCCAGGGATTCGGCAGAGGAACCGGCGTCTCCGGCGCTTTCCGTGGAGTGTAATGTAAACCTGGTCCGGGCGTGGCGCGGTTCGCGAACATGGGCCTCGCAAGCCTTACCCGGGCCGGGTCGGCGACGCGGAGCAGGTCTTCGTCACACCGTGCCCGCGTCCACTGTGCCCGCGTCCCTGCGCGTGAAGGGTGCAGTCTCGACGTGAGGGTCTTCTTCAGAACCGGTGGGTTCGCGACCGTACTCGTCGCTCTCCTGTTTGCCGCCTGCGGATGGCCCGGAGGGGAAGAGGCTTCTCGAGGGCCGGGCGGGACGGAGCAGCAGGGCTCGTCCGCGGCAGCCCCAGGTGACGTTCCTCCGGCCGGGGCCGAGAGCGAGTTCCAGACCGACTTCGGCAAGCACAGCGTCTCCTACGAGGAGGTACTCTCCGGCGGACCGCCCAAGGACGGCATCCCCGCCATCGACGAGCCGCGCTTCGTCGGCGTCGGAGAGGCGGACGCCTGGCTCGAGCCCCAGGAGCCGGTGATCCTGCTCCAGGTGGCGGACGAGGTCAGGGCTTACCCGATCCAGATCATCATGTGGCACGAGATCGTCAACGACGCGGTGGGCGGGGTCCCTGTAGCCGTCACGTTCTGCCCGCTGTGCAATACCGCCATCGCCTTCGAGACGACCGTGGACGGGCAAGAGCTCACCTTTGGAACCACGGGGCGGCTGCGGTTCTCCAACCTGATCATGTACGATCGCCAGACCGAGAGCTGGTGGCAGCAGGCTACGGGCGACGCCATCGCCGGCGCGCTCACCGGCACCCGGCTGGAGTCCCTACCGGCCCCCATCGTCTCCTGGGAAGATCTCCGTTCCGAGCACCCGGACGCCCGGGTGCTCTCCCGCGAGACGGGCTACAACCGCACCTACGGCCAGAACCCCTACGCCGGCTACGACGACGTGGACTCCTCGCCGTTTCTCTACGAGGGCCCGGAGACACCGGGCGATCTCCCGCCGATGGCGCGCGTGATCACGGTAGATGCGCAAGGAGAGCCCGTGGCCTACCCCTACGAAGTCCTTCGAGAGTCCCCCGCCATAAACGACGTCGTGGACGGAGAGCCCGTGGCCGTCCTCTGGCAGAAGGGGACCGCCTCGGCCCTGGACGAGGACTCGGTAGGGGCGGGCCGCGACGTGGGCTCGGCGGGGGTCTTCTCTAGAAGGCTCGACGGAAGTACGCTCACGTTCCGCTCAGAGGGAGGCACTATACTCGACGAAGAGACCGGCAGCGCATGGAACGCCCTCGGAAGGGCCGTTGCCGGAGAGTTGGAGGGAGAGCGGCTGGAACCCGTCGTGAGCATAGACCACTTCTGGTTCTCCTGGGCGGCCTTCCGGCCCGAAACGCGAGTCGACGAAACCCAAAATGAGAGGTGAAGATGAAGCGTTCCCTGACTCTGATACCGCTCCTGGCGACGATGCTCGTCGTCGCGGCCTGCGGCGGAGGCGACACGGGGAGATCCGAACGGGCCGACCCGGCCGAGCCCCGACGGACGCAGTCCGAGTCCGGGCAGAAGAGCGCCCCGGCGAACGACGCGTCCTCCGGTCTGGGCGTCACGACCGTCGATGGCGAGCAGGTCAACCTGGGGGGACAGGGCGACGTGACCGCGCTCTACTTCATGGCCGGCTGGTGACCGAAGTGCAGGGAGGAGGCTCGGACCTGGTCCGAGATCCTTCCGGCCTACGAGGATCGTGGGCTAGAGGTGCTGATGGTCTCCATAGACGCGTCCGAGACGCCGCAGTCCATCGAGGCGTTCAATGACGCGGCCGGCATAGAAGAGCCGCTGCCGACGGTCTTGTACAGCGACGAGGTGATCCAGGAGTTCGGCGTGAGCGCCCTTGAGACCACGGTGATCCTCGACCGAGACGGCGAGGAGGTCTACCGGGACGTTGCCGTCTCGGACGCCGATACTTTGAGGGCGGAGCTTGAGGACGTGCTGTGAGCGGGCTCCAGGAGTTCGCCGTTCAGTGGCTCACGAGCCTCGGCGCGCTGCTCCCGTTCGGCTTCGCCTTCGGGGCTGGGATCGTCGCGGCGGTCAACCCCTGCGGGTTCGCGATGCTGCCGGCCTACCTCTCGCTCTACCTCGGCAACCAGGAGGCGGGCTTCGAGAAGCGCTCCTCGCTGGGAAGGGCGCTGCGGGCGCTCCTGATCGGGGGCGCGGTCTCGCTTGGTTTCGTACTCCTCTTCGGTGTGGCCGGCGTGGTCGTCTCCGCCGGGGGGAGCGCGATCCTCGGGGCCATGCCCTGGGTAGGGGCGGTCATCGGCGCGGCCCTCATCCTTATGGGCCTCTGGATGCTCGCCGGACGGACGCTCTACACGGGCGTCTTCGAGCGCCTCGCCGGACGCCTCGGCGATCCCAAGTCGATGAGCGTGCGGGGCTTCTTCCTGTTCGGCCTCGCCTACGGGCTGGCCTCGCTCAGTTGCACCCTGCCGGTGTTCCTCGCGGTGATGGGCGGCAGCCTCACCGCCGGAAGCTTCGCCGCGGGTGCGGGACGGTTCTTGGGCTACGGCCTGGGCATGGCCTCGGTGCTCCTGATCCTCACCCTGGCGCTGGCGTTCTTCAAGGGAGGGGTGATCTCCCGGCTACGTAGCGTCACCCGCTACGTCCAGCCGATCTCCGCGGCGCTCCTGGTGCTGGCCGGGGCGTACATAGTCTTCTACTGGTGGCCGGTCCTGGTGGGCGGCTCCTCTCCCGTCGGGTAGCGCCCGGAACGTGTTCTCCACCGGGCGATCGCCGTGCCCGGGTCGAGTCCATAACAGCCTCTAGACGCCCAGCGCCCCCGGCAAACGCGCCACGCTCTCCAGGACCAGGTCGGGCCTCGTGGGTGTCTCCGACCCGGGCCGGTATCTGCCGGTCTCTACGAGGATCGCCCGCAGGCCCGCGGCCTGCGCCCCGCCGACGTCCAGCTCCGGGTCATCCCCGACCATGGCGACCGCGCCGGGGGACAGGCCCAGGTCCCGAAGCGCCAGCTCGAAGAAGGCGCGTTCGGGCTTGCCGACGCCGATGGCGCCCTTGCCACTCGCGTACTCCAGCGCGGCGACAAACGGGCCCGCATCCAGGGAGAGCTCTCCGCCAGCCCTCTGCCAGTAGCGGTTCTTCGACAGGGCGACGAGCTCGGCGCCGTCCATCAGGTGCCGGAAGGCGACGTCGAGGCGGCTGTAGGTGAAGCCCTCCCCCAGGTTCCCGACGAGCACGCAGCCGGGGGAGTCGCCGCTTACGGGGACGCCCTCCAGGTCTTCCATAAGGGATTCTTCGACCAGCGGGAAGCAACTCAGTCCCTCGGCCTTCAGTTTCGTGGAGACGGCGGTGGCGGGGGTGAAGATCTGGTCTTCCCCGGCGGGGAGTCCCAGGGACTCTAAACGCGAGGCCAGATCCCGCCTGGGCACGTGGGTTGCGTTGGTCGCGAAGCGGTAGGAGATACCGGCCTTGTCGAGCCGCTCCAGCGCCCCGCGGGCGCCCGACACGGGTCCATCGTTCGTGTAGAGGGTCCCGTCCAGATCTATGAGTAAACCCTCGACTCGCACGGGCCAATAATAGTACGGGGGCGTCGGTGACGCTGCTTGGGTCAACGCCCCGGCGCGCGCAACTGCTCCCTCCACAAAAGCGCGAGCCCTATCAGGGTGACGGAGCCAAGCAGGGAGAGTTGGGCGACGACGGAGACGGCCAGCGCCGTCTCCCGGGGAACGGCGAAGGTTCCTAAAGAGAGAACGAACGCGTACTGGAAAGGCCCAACGAAACCCGGTCCCGAGGGGAGGGTGGTGCTCAGCGCGACCAGCGCGAAGACCAGAACGTACCCGACCGGCGGCAGAGTCAACCCGAAGGAGACCACCACGAGGGCCACGGCGCAGGCATCCAGCGCCCAGATAAAGATCGTGTAGGCGCCGGCCTCCACGAGCTCTCTCGCCGTCGAGATGCCCCGGATACCGTGCAGGAAGGAGTTCAGGCGGCCGACCAGATGCCTCTGGATGGCCCCGGGCAGCCTCTCGAGTCCCCGCCCGGCAGCCCGCTGGGCTTGATCCGCCCTCAGGCCATAGAACAGGATGCCGGCCGCCAGGGCCATGAAGACCAATCCCGCAGCGAGGGCCGCACCGCCGAGGTAGTCCTCCCCTGGAAACGCGAGGAAGACGAACAGGATCGCGCCGACCAGCATCAGGCCGTCGAGGGTCCGCTCCACGACGATGCTGGCCGCCACGCCGCTCCTGCTGATCCCGGCGCGACGCCCGAGGAAGTGTGCCCGATAGACCTCGCCGGCCCGCGCCGGGAGGACGTTGTTGGCCATGTACCCGACAAAGACGGCGGCCATCAACTCTTTTACGCGGAGCGGTTTTTGAACCCGGAGCACGAGCCGCCAGCGCAGCGCCCGGATGGGGAAGCTCGACAGATAGGCCAGCGTCGCGGCCACCAGCCACCCGGGGCGGACGGTCCCCAGCGCGCGCAGGGACTCCGATAGGTCCACCCGCCGCACGGCCAGGTAGACGAAAACGACGCTGACGAGGATCCCGGCGAACCTGTACAGCCAGGGGCTCAGGGGGCTCCCTCCCGCTTTCGAGTGGACACGATGCGGCCGATCTCTGTGACTCCTCTGTGGCTCTGTTCGTACCTCCAGACACACTGACCGGGCCCCGCTCTCCAGTCAAGCCACGAGAGTCGCAGCCGCGCTATCCTGGCGAGGCGTATACGCGAGGCGCTTCTCTCCGGGCCGGTAAAACCTCTGTAAAACCTTCGTCAATTCGCGTCGGGAGGCCAGAGCTTTGCCTTGCCCCGGCGAGGTGGCGGGCAACACCGCCGGTCGCAACGATGCCAGGGTCGGCTTCGTGTACCGCAACGCCATAAAGGGCTTCTCGGCCGTGATCCCCAACGCGCGTCGCGGAGGTGCGGGCCGGGGGCTTGGTCGAGCGCGACGAGCGCGACGGGACGGTGACCACCGCAGCCCCGCCCGGCGCCCCGTTGACCTGGGTAAAGGTGCTCGGCTGCAACGGCTCGGGGAGCGTCTCGGGCGTGATAGCCGGGGTCTTGGATCACCTCCTCCCCCGAAGCTCCGCGGTCGGGGGAGGCCGGTTCCGTGGGACGATGTGGAAGATCCGTACGCCGTCCTCCCACACCTGGGGTGTAGACTTTCGTGATGCGTCCCAGAGGCTTCTTCGGCGTGTTCGGGTGGCTTCTGGTCAAGCTGCGCTTCGTGGTGGTGCTCTTCTGGGCGGTGGTGGCGGTTGCCGCGTACCTCTACCTGCCGGCGCTCGGCGAGAGCACGAGCAGCAGCCTCTCGGACGTGGTGCCGGACTCGGCCCCGGCCGTCAGGGCCGAGGCCCAGGCGCAGAAGCTCTCCGGGTCGGTCGAGGCGCCGGCCATCCTCGTCTACTCGAACCCCGATGGGTTTAGCGGGCGGGACCTCGAAGAGATCAGAGGCGGGATCGAACGCCTCAACGGGGCCTCGGGACGGACCTACGACCTGCGTCGGGCGGTCCCGCTCGCCGCCCAGAACTCCACCGACCCGACGCGGGTGAACGGGGACCTGCTTGACAGCGAGGCCCTGCCCGTGCTGCTCTCTTTCGAGCCCGGGACGCGCCTGACGGAGGTCGCGGACGGGGTGGGGGAGATCCGGGCAGACCTCCAGACCCCCGGCCCGCTGCGGACCTCGGCCACGGGCATAAAGCTCGTCCAGTACGACACCAAGATCGCTATCGAGGAGAACCTGTGGGTGGTCACGGTCGTTACGGCGCTCGCCATCTTCCTCGTCGTCGCGTTGACCTACCGGTCGCTCGTCGCGCCGCTCGTGCCGCTGGCGAGCATCGGGCTCGCGACCTTCCTGACGCTGCGGGTGATCGGCTGGATCTCAGCCACGCAAGGGACGAGCGTGCCCGCGCAGATCGAACCGATAATCGTCGTGCTCCTCTTCGGCGTCGGGACGGACTACGCCCTCTTCCTGCTCTCGAGGACCCGCGATGCGCTCGAGGAGGGGACCGGACGCCTCGAAGCCGCCAGGCTCGGGGTCGAGAAGGTCGGCGGCGTCCTGCTCTCCTCCGCGGCGGTCTTGATCGCCGCTTTCGCCCTGCTCGTCTTTGCGGAACTGGGCCTCTACCGGGCCCTCGGGCCCGGACTAGCCCTCGCCCTCAGCATCGTCTTTCTCGTCACCGTGACCCTCGTCCCGGCACTCCTGTCCATCCTCGGGCCGGCGACTTTCGGGGTACGACCATCCCGAGGAAGAATCGCTACGCGGTCCGCGCCGTTGCGGCGAACCGGGTTGATCGCGGTAGCCCTCGTCGGCGGCCTGATCCTCGCCTCGGCGGGCAACTTCGGCCTCAGGGTCGGCTTCGATCAGCTGGCGAACCTGCCCCGGGAAGCCGGCTCCGTGGCCGGTTTCGAGGAGTTGACGGGGGAGTACCCGGGGGGCATGCTCGCGCCGGTCAACGTGCTGGTACAGGGTGAGGATCTGGACGAGAAGAACGAGGAGCTGGTCCGGCTTCAGAGCGAGATGCAGACCAGGATACTGGCCGCCGGCGGGTCCGCGCTCACCTTCGGGCCCCAGTATTCGGAGAGCGTCCCCGAGATCGACTTCGTAACGCCCGACGGCTCGGCGGCCCGCGTGCTGCTGGTCTTCTACGGCACCCCTTTCTCGT
>CADCUW010000116.1 GCA_902805985.1 uncultured Rubrobacteraceae bacterium | reverse complement strand
CCCACTTCGGCTTCACCCTCTCCCGCGAGGGGGACTTCCTGTACATCAAGCGCGGTTTGTTGGAGCGGCGCGAGGCGACGATCCCGCTCAGGCGCATCCAGGCCGTCCGCATCTCCGAAGGCTTCCTGCGCCAGCCCTTCGGCCTGGCCTCCCTGCGCGTCGAGAGCGCGGGCTACGGCGAGGACGCGGGGGTCTCGGCGGTGATGTTCCCGCTGCTGCCCTTCGACGAGGTCCAGGCGCTGCTCCGCGAGGCAGCCCCCGAGTTCGCCGTCTCCCCGGCCCTGAGAGAGCTGCCGCGCCGAGCCCTCCGCCGCTACGTCGCAAGGGCCTGCGCCCCCGCCCTGATACTGGCCGCCGCGGGCGCGCTGGCCTCGTTCGTGGCCTTCGACAGCGCCCTCGGCCTCCTGGCGGCCGGGCTGTTGGTGCCCTTCGCCCTCTACGGGTGGCTGCGTTTCCGAGACGCGGGGTGGGCGCTTGCGGGTGACCGCCTCGTGGTGCGCTCCCGGGCTCTCGCCCGCGTGACCGTCGTGGCGCCCCGCCGCAGGCTCCAGTCGCGCAGCGTCCTGCAGAACCCTCTCCAGCGGCGCCTCCGGCTCGCCACCTTCGGGACCGAGGTCGCCTCTGGCGGTGGAGGGTCGGCCTTGGAGGTAACAGACCTCGGCTTCGACGACGCGAGGTACCTTGTCGGCGCGCTGTCCGCGCGGGCCGACGGACAAAGAGACCGGGAGGGGGCGCTGCCCTGATCCGGGTGCCGGCGGAAGTTCCGTCGCGACACGCGGGGTGCTCGACGGCGATATGGGCCCTGCGATTCTCCCCGGCACCGCGTCGCTGTAGTAATATTGCGTGCGACGAGAGGCGTGCCGGGATCTACGCCGGTCGGTTCTGCAAGCGCGAACGGGAGAACTCCAGTCGCTCTCGGAGGGGACACGCAAGTCGTTGGAGGGTCGAGTGAGGGGGGTCGGTTTGAAGATCGGAAACGAGTCGGGGACGGGAAACGTGAGGGGATACCTTCTGGCATTGCTCCTCGCGATGCTGTTGGCGCTCGGGGCGGCCGTGCCGGTACTCGCCGCCGAGGAGCCCGCGGGAGAAGACGGGGGAACCATACAGCCGCAGGTTGTGGGCGGGGAGCCCGTACCCGACGGCGAGTACAGGTTCGTGGCCGCGCTACGCGACACGACGCGGGGGAACTCGGCCTACCAACAGCAGTTCTGCGGCGGCACCCTCATAGACCGCAACAGCGTCCTTACCGCGGCGCATTGCCTCGAGTCCGTGACGGCGCCGCAGTTGCGCGTCACCGTCGGACTCACGTCCCTCAGGGAGCCGGGCCAGGGTCAGACGCGCTCCGTCGAGAGCATCATCAGGCACCCCCAGTACACCACCTCGCTCGTCACCTTCCGCTACGACGCGGCCGTCCTGAACCTGGGCCGACCGATAAAGAACATCGCGCCGGCCAAGATTCCGGCCACGACCTCCAACGGCCTCGAGGATCCGGGCGACCAGGCGACGATCGCCGGCTGGGGGAGCACGGTCAAGCAGCCTAGCAACAACGACCCCCGCTACCCCGTCAGGATTCAGGAGGCGCAGGTGCCCATAGTCTCGGACGCCGCGGCCAGGCGCGCCTACGGTGACGACGACTACGAGCCGCGGCTCATGCTCGCCGCGGGCCGGGAGAACAAGGACACCTGCCAGGGCGACTCCGGAGGCCCGATCTTTGTCGAGAGGAGCAACGGGCGTATCTCCCAGATCGGGATCACCAGCTTCGGTAACGGGTGCGGGGCCAAGAACTTCCCCGGCGTTTACACCGAGGCGAACTCCGAGGACATCAGGCCCTTCATCTACAGGGCGGCTGACGCGAACTAGCAGTCCAGGATAGAACGGGCCATTCTTAGGTAAAGTGCCCCGCGGAGGCTTCTGGCCTCCACGGGGCACTTTACTCCGTATGGAGCCCGTCGGCGCCGAGGGCCCCGGCCTCCAGCAGCGGCTCCGGCGAACTGCCGAAGGCGTCCATCCGCCTGACGAGGCTCTTGCCCTCCTCGTCCTCCTCGATCATCCAGACCTCGTCCACTAGGGCCGACTCCTGCACCTCGCCGACGTGGCTTATTATGAAGATCTGGCCGAAGGAGCGCTTGAGCCGCTCCAGCGCCAGCAAGACGTTGTTGCGCCTCCCCGCATCGAGGCTCCCGAAGACCTCGTCGAGCACGAGGAACCCTAAAGTGTTCCCGCCGCGCGCGGCGACGAGCCTGCTGAGGGCGACCCTGGCCGAGAGGCTCGCGACGTCGGCCTCGCCGCCGGAGAAGCGCTCGATGGCGTAGGAGTCGTCGAAGCGGTCGAGCAACCTGACGCGGTAGTTCTCGTCGAACTCCATGCTCTCGTAGCGGCTGTCGGTGAGCTCGCGCACGAGCCCGGACGCCTCGGCTTCGAGCATCGGGCGCGCCCGGGCTGTGAGGGAGCGGAAGAACTCCGTGAAGAGCCCGTCCATCTCGTCCATGCGTGCCGCCGCAGCCGCCCGCTCGTTGGCGAGCTTGCGGTCGTCGTCGAGGCGCTTGAGCTCTGACGTCGCCCGCTCGATGCGGTGGTCCGCATCCTTCCAGTCGCCGCCGAGGCCCTCCCGCGCGTCCCGCAGCCCGGAGGCGCGCTCCTCCGCCGCCGACACCCTCTGGGACGTCGCCTCGTAGGCCGCCTCGTCGAACCCGAGCGCGGAGAGCTCCGCCCGCAACTTCTCGGCGTCTTTGCCGGCCTCCTCCACGCGTCCCCTGGCCTCCCCGAGGGCCTCCTCCACCCCGGCCCGCGTCTCCAGCCGCCGCTCCAGCTCCTCGACGCGGCCCCGCGCCCGCTCCAGGCCGTCTTTCTCTTCCCTTTTGAGGCGGTGTTCGTCTGGGTCGTAGGAGAGGCCGGCCAACTCCTTCAGCCGCGCCATCAACTCCGTCACACGCTCCGTCAGCTTCGAGTGCTCCGTCGCGAGGCTCGCCACGGTGGGACGCGCGTCGCGCACGCCCCGCAGGCGCTCGCGGCGGACGCGGGCCGCTTCGAGGTCTTGTTCGGTCGGCGGCTCGGCGTCCCCGAGAGCCTCCCGGAGCCCGCGGAGGTTTGCGGACAGGTTCTCGGCAGTCTCCAGCCGGTCGGCGGTCCGGTCCGTGACGCGGGCCAGGGTCTCGCGCAGGACGCGCCAGCGGTCGAGCTTCGTCTCCAGCCTCTGGAGCTTCTCGGCGGTCTCCGCGGCGGAGGCTGCGAGCTTCTCGGCCTCGGCGGTCTCGGCGGCGGCGCGGCGGCGGAGGGAGGCGGCCTGGCGCTTGAGGGTGTCGGAGATCTCCTCCTGCTCGCCGCCCTCGAAGCCGCGGTGGCAGGTGGGGCAGTGGTCCTCCGCGCCGCTGTCTATGGCCTCGCGCGCTTTATCCACGTTCTTGGCCTCGCGCTCGTCGGCGTTGGCCCGACCGCGGTGGTGCGCGGCGACCTCTTTGAGCTTCTCCTCCTCCTCGCGCAGGTCCTTCTGCCGGCGCTCCAGGTCCTCGCCGCCGGAGAAGTCCTCGATCTCCTCCCGAAGCTCCCTCGCCTCGTCCCTGGTCTCCTCGTAGCGTCGCCGGGCGGCCCGCTCCTCCTCGATCGCGGCCCCGAGCTTCTTGTAGCGGGAGGAGAGCTCCCTGAGCTCCTCGTAGCGGTCCTCGGCCCCCTCCAGCTCACCGGAGACGCCGTCGAGCACCGCGACGGCCTCGCGCAGTAGCTCCTGCCCGTCGAGGTCGAAGAGGGCGTGGAAGCCGGGCAGGACCTCCCCATCCCCGCCGTCCAATTCCTCGAGGACGTCCCAGACCTCGCCCTCGATGTCCGAGATGCGCCGCTGGCCTTGCAGGGACTCCTTGCGGCCCCTGTCCCGCTCCTCCGCCCGCCGCCGGTCCTCCTCCAGCCTCTCGAGCTCCGCCGTAACCTCGGGCAACCTGGCCGTCCGGGGCTTCAGGCGCCCGAGTTCCTCTTCGGCGGCGGCGAGGTCCGCCAGGTCCTTCTCGTCCTCGGCCACCCGGTCCGCTGCCCGGCGCCCCTCCGCCTCCGCCGCCCGCAGGTCCGCTGTAAGGCGCGAGTGCTTGCGGTAAGAAGACTCCAGGGAGAGGCGGGCCTCGCGGGCGGACTTCAGCTCCTCCTCCGCGGAACCAAGCTCCTCGGAGACCTTCTCAAGCTCCCCCTCCAGGCGCTCGCAGGCCTCGCGCGCCGCCTTCAACTCGGCCTGGAAAGACTCGAGGTCGGCCTCGGCGAGGCGCTTCTCAAGGACCCTCGCCTCCGAGCGCAGGGCGTTGCGGTCTTCGCGCAGCAAGGCCTGGGCCGCCTCGACGCCGCCGATACCGAGGAGCTTCGAGATGCGGCGCACCCGGCTGATGCCGTCGTCCTGGGCGAAGAAGCGGAGCTCCTTCTGGCGGGCGTAGAAGGTCGCCTCGAAGGCGGTCCGGTCCATACCCAGCAGCGTCTCCTCGACCCACCGGATCACGTCAGAGGTTCCCGTGACGATGGTACGGTCCTCGCCGTCGCGCACCTCCGCGCTCGTCGCCCCGCCCTTCAACTGGCGCCGCACGGTGTAAGATCCGCCGTCTGTCGCCAGCGTGATCTCCACGATGGATGGCTCCTTCGTCGAACCGCCGCTCCAGGGAATAGACTCGTTGGCGAAGCGCGGGCCGCCGCCCCTCGAACCGAAGAAAGCCCACAGGATGCTCTCGAAGAGGGTTGACTTGCCGGCCCCGTTAGATCCCACAACGCCGATGGCGCCTTCCGGGGGATGGAGCTCCATCGGGTCCCGGAACTGTTTGTAGTTCTGGATGAAGAGGCGTTCGAGGATCACGCGCCCGGCTCCTCGCTCGCCGCCCGCGCCAGATAACCGCGCCCCTTCTCCAGAAACTCCTCCGCGAAAGCCTTCTCAAGCTCCCCACGCTCCCGCCGGGCGTTCACGAACTGGGCGAACTCCTCCCCGAGCGGCCCGAAGACCGCGGAAGGCGAGCCGTCGGTGCCCGCCGCCTCGGGGCTCTCCTCAGGGTGGATCTCCAGACTGAAGTTCAGGCACCGCCGCTGCAGGTCCCGCAAGAGCTCCCTGTCCACCCCGCTAGCCACCCCGCGCCGCACGTCGTAGGCCCGCAACCGCACGATCGCCCCGTCCAACTCCACATCCGAGACGCGAGACTGAACCTCTGTCGTCAACTCGGCCGAGTCCATCTCGCGGGCGCTTATCTTTGGCAGGTCGATCATGGGCCGCGTCTCGATACCCACGTGCTCCACACTCCTCAGGCCACCCCCGTCGAACTCGACGACGGCGAACCCCGACTTCGACTCCACCTCGCCAAACCCGAACCGCTCCGTCGCCCCAGCGTAGTACGCGTTCTCTTTGTGCTTGTGGAAATCGTGGTAGTGGCCGAGGGCTATGTAATCGAAGGGGGCCGAGATCATGTTGGATTGAAGGTTTGCCTCGCCCATCTCGTGCTGGCGCGTCTCCAGCCCCGGCACCAGCCCGTGCGTCACGAGGATGTTCACGTCCGCGTCCCGCGCCGGCATCACCGCCCCCGTCCCGAACACCGCCCCGTGCGGCACCAGCGTAACCCCCACGTTTACCCCATCGAACTCGTCAGACCAGTAGTCCAGCTCGAACCCGTGCGCCGAATGCACGTTCACCAGGTTCGCGTACTCGAGCGCCGCCGTCGTCGTTCGCAGCCGCGGCGTCTCGTGGTTTCCGGCAGCGACGAGGTAGGGAATGCCCGCCCGCGCCGTGATACGGGCCGTCTGCTTCAAGAAGCCGATGATCACGTGGGTCGCCGGCCTGACCGAGTCGAAGACGTCGCCCGAGTGGATCACGACGTCCACGTCCCGCTCCAGAATAGCGTCGACCGCCCGCCCGTATGCCTCCTGGACGTCGACCTCCCGTTGGTTGCGGTTCGACGTAGGGTCGAGCCGCGCGTACCGCGAGTACCCGAGATGCGTGTCCGAGATGTGAGCTATGCGGACTATGCGGACGCGATCCTTTCTGCTTCGAAGCTCTCGCTATTCTAGCCGGATCTGCTCGCAGTTCACGGGTCGGTATGGCTACATGCGAGAGAGCAAATCGTCATAGTCGGCGTGTGAACCAATCCAGAACCAGATCATCGTGTCATCTTGTTTGATGCCCAGCGCCCTGTAATCTCTGCTTACGCGAACCGAGTAGATCGGCTCTGCCGTACGCACGGGCTTGAAATTCAGTCCTGGATGATTCGGATCTTCGACGAACCGCCGGTAAGCTTCTCGCGCTCTGTCTTGAATGGTTGTTGGTAGGCGGGAAAAGGTGCTCCGAAACTGACGGGTTGTCTTAGACCTCAAAGTGTCTCTGGGTCCAGATCCCTCGTTTCGCCTCTCTTGTGTTCGTTCAACGCTTCCCTAGTCAGCAATGACAGAGCGTCCTGAGACTCGGCGAAGTACGCTTTCCACTTTTCTTCCGACGCGATCTCCGCAAGTAACAATTCGGCGACGGCATCCCGTTCCTTTGCAGGCAATCGAGAAGCGGCGTCGAAAGCCGTCTTGAGAGAATCGTTATTTACGGCTTTCTTCCAGATAGTGGCTTCACTGCTATCTTCATCGAATTCCCATATCTCAACTTCGTCTGGAACAAGATGGTCATACATGCGGACATAATATTGGGCGAGTGTTTCCTTCTTCTTCGGACTGTAATCGCGTAACACAAAAAAGATCTTACGGTAGCTCTTGGGCGCTAAGGCAAAGTAGTACATTGCTTCATTCCATACGGTCATCTTCGCACTCGGGACGTTGCCGCCCGCTGTCCACCTGTGAGACTTGCACTCCACCACAATCTCGGGCGATGCTGAACCTAGATCGAAGCGATGCTCCTTCTTTTTTTCTCCGATTCCCACAGGCAGCGCAAAAGATGGCGTAAGGTGAAACCCTTGCGAGTCCAGCAACTCTTGGGCGGACTTCTCAAAATCACTACCTACATGCGCGTTGGATACGGAACCGACGCGCTGAAAACTGGTTGTGGCTACACTCGACACTCTTACTCACGTCCTCAACGTCAACCTTTCGAAACCACAATTATATGGCAACGTTCGGACTACTGAATTATTTGTTAGATCCTATCCAAATCACTTGGTCAGTCCCTCATCCGATCCAGGCCCGAGAGGATCTGGGACGATTCGCGCCTCCTGGCCGGGCGGTTGTTGCGGGTGAGGTTCCAGCGGAAGTTCTTGTACGGGTCGGCGGCGCCGTGGCCCGTGCGGTGGGCGGCCTGGACGGCGTCTAAGGCCTCGTAGACCTGCTCCTCGGGGACGCCCTCTATGTCACCGCGGATGGCGGTTATGGCGGGCGGGCGGCCGGTCTTTATGAGGCCGCGCATGACGGCTAGGACGGAGGTTGCGGCATCACCCCTGCGCTCGCCGAAGATGTCGGTGCCCTGCTTGCCCATGAGGA
>CADCUW010000115.1 GCA_902805985.1 uncultured Rubrobacteraceae bacterium | reverse complement strand
ACGCTCTGCTCTACCGATGACGTGCGGATCTCGAGTTGTTCCCTGGACTCTTCGGCGAGCCGCCGGTCCTCGCGGAATCGGATGAACCCGCCCCGGCCAACGTGCCGCGAGCTTGCCGCCGTCACGTTCTCGCGGACGGACATACCCAGGAAGAGACCTTGCAGTTTGCGGTCCTCCGGCACGTAGCCGATCCCCGCCGCTATGGATCTTCCAGGTGAGCCAGGGGGCACTTCCGCTCCTTCTACCAGTACCGTGCCGCCGTCCACCGGGTCGGCCCCGAACACGGCGCGGGCTAGCTCCGTACGCCCGGCACCCATCAACCCGGATAGACCAACGATCTCGCCCGCCCGCGCGCGAAAGCTGATGCCTTGAGATGTGCCGGGCAACATAAGATCCCGCACCTCAAGGCCAGCCTCTGAACTCTGGGTCTCTTCCGCTTCTCCGTAGAGATCTTCGAGCTCCCTGCCGACCATCATCCTGACGATCTCATCCGGGTTGGTCTCTTCGGTGCTCTGGACTCCAACGAGCTGCCCGTCGCGCAGCACCGTGACCCGGTCACTGATCTTGAAGACTTCTTCGAGACGGTGGGATACATAGATTACGGCCAATCCACCGTCGCGCAACCGGCGCACAAGGTCCAACAAAACCTGGACCTCGCTCTCGGAGAGTGAAGAAGTAGGTTCGTCCATGACTATAACGTCCGCTTCGAGTGAGAGAGCCCGCGCGATCTCAACCAGTTGCTTCTGGGCGATGCTCAAACGCCTCACTTCGATGCGAGGGTCTATGTCCGCCGTGTGAAGGGATTCCTCGAAGAGTTTGCGCGTCTCCCGGTTCATCTTGCGGAAGTCCACGAGCCCGAGCCTCGTGCGAGGCTCGCGTCCCACGAACACGTTCTCCGCAACGCTCAGATGCGCCGCCAGGTTGAGCTCTTGATAGATCATGGCGATGTTCCGTCTCTGAGAATCCTGAGGATCGGAGATCTCCACGACCTCACCGGCGACGAAGATCTCGCCCTCATCCGGCTGGTACACCCCGGCCAGTATCTTCAGCAGGGTGGACTTCCCGGCTCCATTCTCGCCCACAAGCGCCATTACTTCCCCGGCTCGCAGCTCAAAGTCCACATCGTCGAGCGCCTTTACACCGGGGAACGTTTTGCCGATCCCGCGCATCCGTAGGGTTAGGGTTTCGGTGCTATTCTGCATTCGGACCTCATCTACTCTCGGTCACCAGACACTAGAAAACAGTCTGTGGGAGCCACCGAAATGCGGCTCCCATTGACCAGTTTCGGCTAGTGAGGTGCCTCTTTGAGGAACTGGTTCAGATTGTCCTCGTAGACCGTAAGCACCCCGGTATCTACGGCTTTCTGCTCCAGCCCTTCACCTTTATCGAGAGAGTGAAGCATCTTGAGAGCCTGACGGGTCATCCCGTACGGTTTCTGGGAGATGAGCCCCTGGATGCAGCCCTCTTTCATGAGCTCGACGCCTTGCGGCACGACGTCGAAGCCGACCACCTGCGTATC
>CADCUW010000114.1 GCA_902805985.1 uncultured Rubrobacteraceae bacterium | reverse complement strand
CATCGTGTTTTCACCGAGGACCTCGGGCCGGGGATCCCCCTTTCCATGCGCCTTGGCCGCGGGCGATCCGGGATCCGTGTCCATGCGCTTGCCTCCTACTCTCGGGCCGTTATGGCCGCCGCGCCAGGCGGCACAACCATGCCGGCTATCTCGCTCATGTCGTCGCGGCCCAGCGGCCGTGACGCGCCGCGGCCGCCGCCATGCAGCGACAAAGATCGCAGCTGAGACCATTATCCCCCACCTGAGGATAATGGTCTCGAATCCGTTCCAGCTTGTTGAAAAGCTCCAGGCTGACGCCTCGTTTCCGACGATGAGCCCCGCGGCTGCGACGGGCGAGGTCGGGCAGCGGGCCGGCGGGTAGCCGCAGTGCCGCCGACCGCACCAACTTCTTCGGCCCCTTACCTCCAAAGGCGAGCAGCCGCTTCACGTTCTGCCCCGTGGCGATCAGCAGGGCCTCGGTGTTGGTCTTCTCCAACGTCCTCGTCCGGAACCGGCGCATCCCGTGCCAGAGCTTCCCCTCGGCGAACAATGGCTCGATCCATACCTTGCGCTTTCTTATGGCCCTCCGGTACGGCTCCGTTTCCATGTACGCCCTGACCAGGTCTATGTGCCCGTCTCCGGGGCCGCGCCTCAGGGACCGGCCGTTCTTGTTGGTGGTGCATCGCGGCTTCAGGTCGCAGGCGGCGCAGACCGAACCCTTCGCCCGGTAGGTGACGATCCTGCCCCGTCTGCGGTTGCCTTCCGCGTCGCCCAGAGCCTTCAAGGTTTCCCCGGCCGGGCACAGGTAGAGGTCCTCCTCGGCGTCGTAGGCGAAGGCGCTCTTGGGGAAGAAGCCCACACGCCCGCCGGCCTCGTGCAGCCCCAGGTAGGCGCGGATGCCCGACCTCTCCACGGCGGCTATGTTCTCGATGGTCCCGTACTTGCCGTCCCCGGTTACGTGGTGGGGCCTGAGCTTCCACCTGAAGGCGGTGCGCCAGAGCAGGTCGAGCATGGGGCGGTTTTCGCTAACTTCGCCGGGAGTGACCAGCACGGAGAAGATGATGCGGGACTTGCCGCCGTCCACGACGTAGTGGGTCTGGTAGCCGAGCTTGCGGGCGCTGCCGGACCACCTCATGGGGGTGGCGGCGGGGTCGGTCCTTGAGGCCCGGGTGTCGGCGGTCCGTTCGCGTCCGGGCGTCCCTTTGAAAGAGCGGTCCTGGGCGCCGCCCCTGGAGATCCAGTCTTCGCTCGCGGAGTTGGCCCGGATGAGGTCCTCGTCTCCCGCCGCGGGCAGCCTGCGGACGTGTTCCGCGTCCTCGGGCCCCGACTCCTCGGCGTCGCGATCGGCCTGCGCGCCCGCTTCGTGCTCACCGGCGTTTTCCTCGAAGAGGTCTTGCAGGTGGCCCTCCACGAACCACCTCGGCGCCAGGGAGTCCACGGCGGCGTCCGCCTCGACCTTGGTGGCGTCGAAGAACAGCTCCTCGCCCCGCACCAGACCCGCCTCGACACACATCCCGATGATCCTTTCGAAGAAGTTCCGGAAGACCCCCAACCCGTAGCGTTCGCGGATCCTGGTTAGGGAGGAGTGGTCGGGCAACCTTTCGTGGCGGTCGTAGCCCACGTACCACCTCAATGAGAGGCGGTCGGCCACCGCATCCATGAGTTGGCGTTCCGAACGGAGGTCCTCGAAGAAGAGCACGAGCTGGAGCTTGAAGAAGACCACGGGGTCGATCGATCGTCTGCCGCCGCCTGCGTAGAGCGGGCGCACCAGCTCCCTCACGAACGAGAGGTCGATCCTCTCCTCCAGGCGCCGGTAGAAGTTGTCCTCGGGGACGAGGAGATCCAGCGAGAGGTCTTCGGGCAATCTTCGGAAGCCGCGCTCTTTGATGCCCATCATGGTAGCCGATGCCTCCCGAGGTAGACGGACGGGGGAGCAGTCTACCGACTCGAACATCCGGCGGCCCCGCCGACGGGCACAAGCTTTTCAACAAGCTGGTTCGTATTTGAGATCGGCATAGCAGACGCGTTCCCTCAACCGTTTCAGGATTTAAGACGATGCGACGAGCGTGGAGGACTGGTACCGGTCAAAAATGGTGTCGTAGCTGCGGCGCCACAAGCCGCTCGGAAAGCGCCTTTCGCCGGTCCACAGATACCGTATCAGAAACGGGCGTTTCCTGGCACCGGCCCGAGCTTTCGCGGAGACGGTATGTGGGGTCGCGGCCGACGACGAACCCGATGCCACCGACGACGAACGGCAGGTCGTTGGCGCGGACGGGGTGGTCGGCAATTCAGTCTCCTTCGACACGACTTAACCCCCCAGGGGTCCCCCGCGCCGTCCACGAACCCCGCCTACGGCGAGAAGGTCGGACGTAACGTCCCGTGTCCTTGCGGGAGTGGCGATAAGTTCAAGAATTGTCACGGCGAGTACGGGGAGACCCGGTACCACGGCCCGTAGGTTTTGTGCTCCGGAGCCCGGCCCGAGCTGTCTCTTCGCAAGAACTTGAACCGTGGCTCCACGGCGTCTGGTGGCGGCGGGCCGGGGCTAGAGGGAGTTTGGCAAAGGGGATTTCGTCGCTACTGAGGGCCTTGGGAGTAGGATGCGCACGTCCGTGCTCCCGACGCCCGGAGGCCCTCATGCCCCCACCGCTATACCCCTCCGACCTCTCCGACCAAGAGTGGGCCATCCTCCAACCGCTGCTCTCGTCGGCCGAAAAGCGCGGCCGTCCGCCGAAGTGGCCGCTGAGGCACGTCGCGGACGCCGTCTTCTACCTGCTTAGGAGCGGGTGTTCGTGGCGGATGCTGCCGCGAGAGTATCCGCCCTGGCAGACGGTCTACTACCACTTTCGCAAGTGGAGGATAGACGGCCGGCTACGCCGAGCCCACAACCGTCTTCGCGAGGCGGTGCGCGAGTCGGAAGGACGCGACCGGGCCCCCAGTGCGGCGGTGATCGACAGCCAGGTGGTCAAGACCACCCCGGTAGGCGGACCGGAACGCGGCTACGACGGAGCGAAGCGTCTCTGGCCGGACGCAAGCGCCACATCCTGGTGGACACGGACGGGCTGGTGTTGGCCGCGAGGGTCCACGGCGCCGACCTTCCCGATCGGGACCCCGATCGGGACCCCGATCGGGACCCCGAACGGGACGGCGGGAGACGATTGCTGGAGGACGGCGAAGAGCTGCCCCATAGGATGGGGCTGCTCTGGGCGGACGGGGCCTACACAGGCGGATTTCGCAAGTGGTTGCAGCGACACTTGGGGTGGCGTCTGGAAGTGCCCCATCACCCCGACCGGCAGCTGTGGCGCTACGGGCTGGAGGAGAAGCCGCGAGGCTTTCAGGTGTTGCCTCGCCGTTGGGTTGTGGAGCGGACGTTCTCGTGGCTGGGCTTGTCGCGGCGGATGAGCAAGGACTACGAGAGGTTGCCCGAGACCGCGGAGGCGATGATCTACGGAGCGATGAGCAGGCTGATGGTGAGGAGGTTGGCACGAGCAGCTTGAAGCGATCTCGTCCCGGTTTCGCGTTTGCCAAACTCCCTCTAGAAGGATCATTCTCCGAAGTCCGTATGCGGGATCTCGCATAGGCCGGCCCTCTACGGACCTTCGGACTGCCTCCGCGATTTCGTGAGCAGAAAAGGCGACACTACATCTTGCACTTCCGCATAGAGATTCATGGAACCGGATGGGGTGTCCGGCTTGGCGAAGCTCCTATGACGGTCAAGGGGCCGAAAATGGCGCCGTCGGGACCACCGTCGAGAGGAGGACGCCGTAGAGCTCGCGGGCTATGTACCTCTTCAGGCACCGCATCGTCTCCCTCGTGCTCTTGCCCTCCGAGGTTCGCCGGGCGACGTAGGAGCGGGTCCTCTCGTCGCGGCTCATGCGCTCGGCGGCTACCACGTGCAGGGCGCGGTTGGCGTCGCGGTTGCCCCGGCGGTTGAGGCGGTGGCGTACCACCTTTCCTGAGGAGGCAGGGATCGGCGCGACCCCGCACATGTTGGCGAAGGTGGCCTCGCTCTTCAGGCGACGAGGAGGGTGGCCACGGTGTCGATGCCGACGCCGTGGACGGCGACCAGGGCGGGGGCGGTCTCGGTCACGAGCCGCTCGAGCTGGCCGTCGAGCTCGCGGATCTCCTCGCAAAGGGCTCGGTAGCGGCGGGTGATGGACCGGAGAGAGAACTTGGTGGCGGAGGCCACGTTCCGCGGAAGGCCACCAGGGCGCAAGCCCGCCGCCCTGCGGACCAGCTTCGCCGTGGAGAGCCCACGCAGCTCGTCCCTCAGGTCCTCGGGTGGCGTGAGGAGCAGCGCTTTGAGCTGCTTCGCCGCCTGGGCACGGGCCTTCACCGCGGAGCGGCGGGCGGTCCGCAAGACCCGGATCATCTCCACCGATCCTTCCGTGTCCTTGGCGCCGCCTATGGTGGTCCCGGCCAGCACGGCCCTCGCCGCGAGCTCCGCGTCGATGGGGTCGGACTTGCCCGAGCGGTGCCGGTCGCGCCTCTTCGGGCGCCCGACCTCCACGACCTCGACGCTGCTCGCGCGCAAGAAACGGCTCAACCTCGCGCCGAAAGAACCCGCGCCTTCGATCCCGATGCGCTCCAGCGTTCCGAGGGCCGTTGCCCACCCCAGCATCTTCGCGTACCCGGCCACGGTCGTCGGAACGTGCGTCTCCCTCAGGCGGCGCCCGAGGTCGTCCATGGCGACGGCTACGTGCGAGTCGAGGTGGGTGTCCACCCCTACGTTGACCGCCGCTTCGGACACGTCCTTGCGGGCAGTTACGGTCATCGTCATCTTCCTTTCGCTCCGCGGTCCTAACCTTGCGCTGGCCGGAGCGAAGCGGCGGACGGTACTGCGACGGGACCTCTTCGGCAAGCTCCTATTAAGTCACTGCCACCCGCCCGGAGCGCGGCGGCGACCCTCCCTGGCCGGCCGACGGTTCGCTAGGAAGGCACCGAAGGCCCTACGATTTTCGGGTCAGGCCGACCGGGAGGGCAACCGCCGCTCACATTCTCGCAGTACGATTCTCTCAAAATGGTATCGCTCCGCGTACGTACCTTTCGGTACTGTTTCGGGCGGCTGTCCTCGACCCTTGCCTGAGCCCGAACGATGAGTTGACGCGGTTGCCGGGAAGCGAGCGGGAGGTCCTTAGTTCATGAGGAACTTCCGCACCTCTTCGTTGAACGTTTCGGCCCGCTCTACGTGGGGGAGAAGGGCGGCGTCCCTGAAGACACGGGGCTCGGAGCGGGGGTTGTTCCGGGTAAAGTTGTTTATGTCCGAGAGGGGGACGGTCTCGGCCTTCTGGCCCCAGCAGACGAGGCTCTTGTGCGGGACCCTCGGCCAGAGGTCGGAGATGCCGAGGTTGAGTTTGCCTGCGATAAAGGAGGCGGGGAAGTGCCTGGATCCCGGCTCGTGGCCCGCCCGGTGGTAGTCCTCGATGACCCCTTCCGTTACGAGCGCCGGGTCGTGGTAGGCCATCGTCTCCAGGTAGTAGCGAATGCCCGCCCGCGAGACGAGGGCGTGGTAGAGGGTCTCGCCGAGAACCGGTACCCTGAAGAGGCCGAGGACGGCGTCCCCGAGGGGGCCGGAGGGCCGGTCCAGGGTGCCGTAGCCTGTGGGGCAGATGAGGACGATCTTCTTGAAGAGCTTCGGGCTGCGTACGGCTGCCGGCACGATGAGGGCAGCGGTGAGCGAGCTCGCGACGAGATGAACACCCGCCCCGATCTCCTCGCGCACGAAATCTTCTACCTGGGAGGCCACATCCTCCGGCCCGTAGCGCTGGCGGGGCTTCTCCGAGAGGCCGCACCCCAGCAGGTCGAGAGCGTAGACCCGAAAGTTCCCGGAGAGCTCCTCGAAGTTCTCCCGGAACTCTAGCGACGAAGCCCCGGCGTAGACGCCGTGGACGAGCAGCAGCGGCTCCCCCTCTCCGGCCACGGAGTAGGCGAGCTTACGGCCGCGCCACCTGAAACGCCGCGCCTCGCCGCCCAGGCCCAACGGTAGACGCCCGCCCCTACCAAGCCTCCTGTTGAGCAACCAGAGCCCGCCGACGATCCCCGCCGCCACGACCGCCTTCAGCCTGACCATCAAACCCCTCCGTCTCCCGAAACTTTCAGCGGACCGGATCGTACCCGATCTCTACCGCCCGCGAAAAATCTTCTTGACAAACCCTCCGTGTACCTTGACAATTGAGTAATTAAGTCAGTTAAGTAAACTGATTTACAAAACCATGACGGGCGGGACGGGCGTGGACCGGGAGAGGTTGGTAGACGAGATCGTGTTGTTGTTGCCGGTTCTGGGTCGTGAGCTGGGTCGTCCGTTGCCGCTCGAGATGGAGGTGTTGGTGAAGGCCGGGGGGGCTCCGGAGCACGCCTTTCCGTCCGACGCGCACGTCTCGCCGGGGCATATACAGGTGCTCATAGCGCTCGCGAAGGGGCCGTGTTCGGTCGGCCACATCGCGCAGACCTTGGGGGTATCGCGGCCGGCGACCACGCAGCTCGTGGACAGGCTCGTCGAGCACGGCATGATCGAACGCCGCCACGACCCGGCGGACAGGAGGGTGGTGCTGGTCGACTACGCGCCCGGGATGCACGAGGTGGCGGGCAGGATCATGGACATCCGCCGGCGGCAGCTGAACGAGGCACTCGACGGGTTGACGGAGGAGGAGGCCGTGGCCTTCTTCAAGGGATTGAAGGAGATCACGGCGGCGCTCGGCAGGGTACCCGGGGAGGAAAACTAGTGCAGACAGTCGTTCGCTGGTGCTTAAAGAACAAGTCCGTCGTCTTCCTGGCGGCCTTTATCCTGATAGCGGCCGGCACCTACGCGACGACGCGGCTCAACCAGGAGCTTCTGCCCGATATCGAGTTCCCGCTCGTCACCGTCTCGACGCCGGTTGTGGGCGCGGGACCCGACGTCGTGGACGAGCAGGTCACGCAGCCGTTGCAGGGGGCCGTCGAGGGGATCGAGGGCATAGAGAGCATCCAGGCGACCAGCTCGCCCGGGTTCTCCGTGCTCGTGGTGGAGTTCGGGCTCGACGTTGACACCGAGCAGGCCGAGGATGAGATCAACGACGCCATCACCGGCGTCGCGCTGCCGGAGCAGGCCCAGAGCCCCGAGGTCGCCCGCCAGTCGGCCTCCCAGTTCCCGATCCTGAACGTCTCCCTGTCGGCGAAAGACGGGGACCTCGCCCGCGTGACGGAGTACGCCGAGGACGAGGCCATACCGCTCATCGAGGATGTCGAGGGCGTGGCGAGCGCGGACCTCGTCGGGGGATCTGAGCGCCAGATCGAGGTGGACCTCAAACCGGCCGAGCTGGAGGAGCGCGGCATCCCGGCCGAGGCCATAGTCGGTGCCATCTCGGGCTCCAACGTGAACGCGCCCGTCGGCGAGGTGAGCGTGGACGGCCAGGCAACCCCGGTCCGTACCACGAGCGAGCTGACCTCGGTCGAGGAGCTGCGCGACCTCCCCGTAGGCGCCGCAGGAGCCCCGACCG
>CADCUW010000113.1 GCA_902805985.1 uncultured Rubrobacteraceae bacterium | reverse complement strand
CACCCCGCTCCGCCAAGACGAACCGCTCCTCGAAGGCGACCCACCGCGGCATCCCGTTGAGCTGCAAGAGGTCGGCGACCGCCGCCTCGTCCTCCGCGAGCCCCCAGCGGACCCGCGTCATCCCATCCCGCTCCGGCTTCTCGGGCCTCAGAGCCCGCGCCTCGCGTGCCATCCGCGCCTCCTCGGCCTCCCTCATCAACTCCCTGCGACGCTCCCGTGCCAGCTCCAGATCCATCATCCCGTACACCGCTCACCTCCGGGCAAATCACTTGTTGTATAATTGCCCTACTCGACTAGGACAATTATAAGTGACATACCGTCATAGGACAATAGGATAATTATGGATCTGCAGATAAATTCGAAGAGCCACGTACCGGTACACTTGCAGTTGGGGCAGCAGATAAAGCACCTCATCATGACGGGTGGCTTCGAGGTTGGGGATCGCTTGCCGAGCATCCGGGCGATGGCGGGTTTCCTACGCATCAACCGCAACACGGTGGCGCGGGTGTTCTCGGATCTCGAGCGCGAGGGGTTCGTGGAGAGCCGGCGGGGCAGCGGGATGTACGTGCTGGAGCCGCCGGTGCACGCGGTTGAGATGAAGGACGATGTGGTTGCTCGGGTGATAGATCTCGCGGCGGCGCAGGGGTTGCCGGTCGAGGATCTGGCCTACGCGCTGTTGGCCCGGGCCGGGGCCGTCCCGCGGGAGAAGACGAAGATCCTCTTCGTCGAGTGCACGCGGGAGGAGCTAGACCAGTTCTCGGACGAGCTCGAGGGTCAGTTGCCAGTGGAGGCCGAGAGGGTGCTCCTGGAGGATCTGCCCGGGCGGCTCTCCGAGCCCGGGGAGCCGCCGTGGGCGCTGGCGGTCACCACCTTCTTCCACGTTCACGAGGTGCAGGATTTGATGGAGTCTTTAGGCGTGGAGACCGTAGCCCTCCTGGCCGAGGCGAACCTCGAGAGCCTGCGCCGCCTGACCGACCTGCCGCCAGGGACCACCGTCGGCGTCGTGGGCTGGGGCCAGACGTGCATGGAGAACCTCTCCCGCTCGCTGGAGGGCGCGGGCCTCGACCACCTCGACTTCGTCCAGGCAAACGTGGACGACGACGCGGAGGAGGTGCTTGGCGCGCTACAGAACGTCGGGGCCGTGGTCTGCGCCAGCATCACGGCCCGCAGGCTGCGGGAGCTCGGCGTGCCGGACGACCTCGAGATCATCGAAGAAGACCGGACCCTCGACAAGGGCGGCATCGAGATGCTCGGCCGGATGCTACGCCAACTATCCGGAACCACGCGAGGGACGGAATAACGCCCGTCCCGAAGCTGCGCGGTGCTTCTTGGGTCAACGCCGTCCAGATGCGGGCGAAGAACACCGCCGAAAATCGCCGGAAGCCCACCGTCTATGATTCATTTTCCCGCATCCTTATGCGCTACCGCTAGATGTTGTGGTTGTCTCCTCCCTAGCTTCCCAGCAACCGCCCCTCTGAGGCCGGTTGGGGTTTAGCTCGTGCAGGATATTGGATATGGGGTTCCGA
>CADCUW010000112.1 GCA_902805985.1 uncultured Rubrobacteraceae bacterium | reverse complement strand
GGAGCGACGAAGGCCCACTCTTCGTCGGAGACGTCGGTGGGGTACGGTTTTCTTTCGGACATACCAATATGCTACCGTCGAGGCCACGCAAGTTCATAACACCCTCTAGCGACCGGTCCGGTTTCGCCTCCTCGCGGACCGTACTGCAGCCCTACTGCAACCCACCTCCTGGAGGTCATTGTCGCACCCGCCAGAGCCCCGCTTCGGCCGCCCCCGAAGCCCCGACCACCCACTTGTGGCTCCGAAGGTCGCGGGTTCGAGCCCCGTCGGTCACCCCCCAAGGAGGGCCCGTGGGGACGGGCGGAGAGACCTCAAATCGTGAGCCTCGGGCGCGCTTTGGGGACACTCCTAATGCAATCGGCAATGCGATGCTGCCTGGCTCGGGGTCCCTGGCCGGGGTGCGGACCAACAGACGCGTAAGACGCTCCAGTCGGCAACGGTTATCTTCAAGACCTCATCAGGAAACTTCGATCTTGACCAGCTCGAATGCTCCCGATCTTTGGCTTGCCCGCACCGCTTCAGGTTGTGACCACCGTGTTCCGGTTGATCAGGGTGGCGCTAGCGTAGGATGCGCGAGGATAGGGAGGTTTTCAAAGTAGCCTACCTCCAAGACCAACCGGTATACTCTCGCTTGGCGGTGGCCTCATTGCCGGAAAGGGAGACCTGGACCCCTCGGAGACAGACCGAAACGACCCCGGCAACAGTGGCCCCCGTGGCAGTGGTAAGCCCGAGCATTTCAATGGGTTACTGGGACAAGACGATCGGTGGCTGCGCTCGGTGGTGGAACACTCTTCGGAGATCGTCACCGTGGTGGACCCCGACGGCACCCTGCGCTACGCCAACCCCGCCTGGGGGCGGGCCTTGGGCTACGACCCCGAGCAGGCCGTCGGCACGATGAACGTCCTCGACCACGTCCACCCCGACGACCTTGCCCACGTTTTGGAGGAGACGGCGGAGGCCCTCGCCAAGGGTGGCGTCGTCACCAACGAGGCCGAGTACCGCTTCCGCCGCAAGTACGGCTCGTGGCTGTGGATGCAGAGCGTGGGCACCTACCTGCTCGACGACCCTGCGGTGGGGGGCGTGGTGGTGGTCTCAAGGGATGTCACTGAGCGCAAGGAGGCCGAGGAGCGGCTCCGGTTGCAGGCGCAACTGTTGGGGGCGGTGGGCGAGGCTGTGATCGCCCTGGATGCCGACAGGAAGGTCGTCTACTGGAACCGGGCGGCGGAGGAGATGTACGGATTCTCCGCCGAGGAGGCGGTAGGCCGTAGGCTGATGGACCGGGTGGTCCCCGAGGACCTGCGCACGCACGCGGAGGAGGTCATGGCGAGCGTCAGGGCGGGCCTAAGCTGGAAGGGCGAGTTCGTGGTCAGGCGCAGGGACGGCACTCCGCTGACAGTCGAGGCCACCAACACCCCCGTCCTCGGTGAGGACGGCGAGCAGGTCGGGGTCTTAGGCGTCCTGAGGGACATAACCGAGCGCAAGGAGGCAGAGGAGGCGCTTCGGCGCTCCGAGGCCGAGCTTTTTTCCGTGCTGGAGAGCATCACCGACGGCTTCTTTATCCTTGACCACGAGATGCGCTTCGCCTACGTCAACTCCCAGGCGGCACTCATGATGGAGAGGACCAGGGAGGACCTCGTTGGCGAGAGGCTGTGGGAGGACCCCACGTTCTACCCCAAGTATCGCAGAGCGGTGGCGGAGGGCAGGACGCTCGAGTTCGAGGCGTACTACCCGCCGCTTAAGAGGTGGTACGGCGTCAGGGCGTACCCGTCGCAGTCCGGGCTCTCGGTCTACTTCCAGGACGTAACCGAGCGCAAGGTGGTTGAGGAGGCGCTCAGGGAGAGCGAGGAGCGCTTCAGGGGCGCGTTCGAGGACGCGCCAAACGGTGCGGCCCTCGTCGGCCTGCCGTCATCCTCGCCGGATTCCGACAAACGCTACCTCAGGGTCAACCGGGCGCTTTGCGAGATGCTCGGCTACTCCGAGGAGGAGCTGCTCTCCAAGACCTCATCCGAGGTGACCCACCCCGATGATCTGGAGAACAGCAAGGCACGCACGCAACAGATAATGCGCGACGGAGGCTCCAGGTACGCCATAGAGAAGCGCTACGTCCGCTCCGACGGTCGGGTGGTGTGGGTAATGCTCAACGTGTCGTTGATCCGCGACTCTGCGGGCAACCCGAGCCACTTCCTCTCCCAGTTCCAGGACGTTACCGACCGCAAGGCCCTGGAGAAGCGCCTTAGGCACCAGGCGCTGCACGATTCCCTCACCGGTCTCCCCAACCGCCGCCTTTTCGTGGACCGCCTCGGGCAAGCCCTCGCACGCACCAGGAGGCGGGACCGCTTGGTGGCGATTCTGTTCACGGACCTCGACGACTTTAAGGTCGTCAATGACTCCCTAGGCCACGACACGGGCGACAGGCTGCTGGTCGAGGTGGCCAAACGCCTCGGAAGCTGCCTCAGGCCCGAGGACACCCTGGCCCGCTTCGGTGGCGACGAGTTCACCGTACTTATCGAGGACCTTGAGGCACCCGACGGCGCGGTGCGGGTGGCCGAGCGGATCGTCGAGGAGCTACGGGAACCGTTTCTCCTGGAAGGGCGGGAGCTGTACGTGGCCGCCAGCATCGGGGTGGCGCTGGGGAGCGAGGGCACCAAAGACGCCGAGGCTCTCCTCAGGGAGGCCGACACGGCCATGTACCGGGCCAAGAACCAGGGCTCCAACCACGAGGTTTTCGACCCGGCCATGCACGGGCGGGCGGTGGACCGGCTGGAGCTGGAGAACGACCTGAGGAGGGCCATAGAGGAGGACGAGTTCGTCGTGCACTACCAGCCCATAGTCAGCCTCCAGACCGGCGGATTATGGGGCTTCGAGGCTTTGGTGAGGTGGGAACACCCCGAGCGGGGCCTGCTGAACCCGGACGAGTTCGTGCCCATCGCCGAGGAGAGCGGGCTGGTGGTGCCCATGGGGGAGTTGGTTTTGGAGGAGGCCTGTCGCCGGGCGGTCGAGTGGCAACGTGCGTTCCCCCGCAATCCGCCGCTGGCAATGTCCGTGAACCTTTCGGGCAGGCAGCTGAGGCGCACCGACCTTCCCGAGACTATAGGGCGGGCCCTCACGGAGAGCGGGCTCTCCGCCTCTTCACTGGGGCTGGACATCACGGAGACCGTCTACATAGGCACTCTGGACGCCAACACGGCGGCCCTCGAACGGCTGAGGGCCCTGGGGATACGCATCTCCCTGGACGACTTCGGCAGCGGGTACTCCTCGCTGTCCTACCTGAAGCGGCTGCCCGCTGACATCCTCAAGATCGACCGCTCCTTCACGAAGGGCCTCGGCTTAGAGGTAGAGGACACGGCCATCGTGCAGACCGTCGTGGACCTGGCACACATCTTGGGCATGGAGGTGGTGGCCGAGGGGGTGGAAGTCGAGGAGCAGGAGACGTTGCTGAGGGAGATGGGCTGCGACTTCGCCCAAGGCTACCTTTTCTCCAGGCCGCTGCCCCCCGAAGCGGTGTCGGAGTTCCTAGCCAACTAGAGCATTCTCGTACTATTCGGGCTCCTCGCCGCCAACTTCGGGAACGCTGCCCAGCGCGTCCTTCCTCGCCAACGCCGCAGCATCCCCGAGGCCGGGGATAACGTGGCTATAGACGTCCAGCGTGATCGACACACTCGAGTGCCCCAACATCTCCGAGACTATCTTTGAGTGGACGCCCTTCGTGAACAGCAGGGTGGCGCACGTGTGCCTGAGGTCGTGGAAGCGCACGTCGCGCACCCCGGCCCGCCACAGGAACTGACTTCAAAGGGCGGGCGTGACTCCGGGTGTGGCGGGCCCCAGGAACTAGACCAGCGCCTCGTCCGCGTGGCACCAGCGCCGGTACTCGCCAGGCTAGAAGGAAGCGACAACCGGGTGGCCGCTATTCGAACTTGACCTCGGGCCCGGGGCCGAAAGGCTCGATCTCTACCCGCACGTCGCCTTGCTGGCTGTCGCTCATCCGATACCTCTCCCTCGCTCGTGTGTCCCCGCCCGCCGGTGGTCCACGCTACCGGAAGACGATGGGGACCCTGTCGAGGTGACGGTCCTCGCCCGACCCGCTCGCGCTCTCCTCGAACGCCTCGACGACCCCGAGGCGCTGGTTCGGCCTGCGGTCGAAATCCAGGTCCGCCTTGAACTCGCCTATTACCCCGTTGCTGCCCCCCTGCGCCGTGCCTTCTGCTATGACGGTCCCGTCGTCGTCCCGGACCCTGAGCGAGATCGTCCCCTCAAAGGCGGTCCCGTACCCGGCCACGTGCGCCGGGTTCCCGACCACGTCGCCGGGTGCCGGGTGGTTGACCTTGATGAACGGACGCCCGGAGTCCTCGTCGATGTCCCGCGCCATCACTTCCCTCCTTGCTTCTGGGGAGCCCTCCAAGGGACGCCCTTCTTGCCGCACGAATGAACCAGCGTAGCCGGTGACGATGAATCGGCGATGAATGCGGGGGCCACTGTATGCGCTCACACCTCTCGTTGCGTCTGACAATCCCCTTTTTCGATGGTCGAGGCCTTTCCCCTAACCCGCCCGCCGGGCCCGGAAGGCTATTCTCAGCGGCCGGGCTCGATAACCACCTCGCCTACGTGGCACCGCCGGGGGTCCTCGCCTTGCGCACCCTCCATCGCCGGGATCGGGTAATCGGCGTCACGGCGGCCACCCGACAGTTGCCTCCTTTCGGCCCAGCGAGACCGGTGTTGTCCAGCGCGACCGACCTCCACGGGCACGTTAAGGACTTGGCTCCTAAGGCGAACCATAGAATCCCTCACTCCCGTGCTGCCCCTCCCGTCTCACCCGCGCCAGCGGATCGCGCTCGTGGAGCGGCACGTCCTCCGACGACCAATGCGCGGCGGGCGTTCCGGTGAGGTTCCCCTGCCCCCCGAACCACTGCCGCCACCGGACGCTCACCACCTCACGGAGGGAGTAGTCGCCTGGGAGCGGAAGACCGGCGCGGCGTAGGGCATCCGACTGCCTGCGATGGAGGGCTTCGAGCTCGGCGAGGTCGCGGTTCATGGCCAGCGCGTCCTCCTCTATCCTCTCTTCCAGCATCCTCCTTTCTAGCGCCAGCCGATCCGCCAGGGCCGCAGCTTCGCGGCGACCGCGCTTCTCCATGAGGGCCCGCTCCTCGTCCTCTCGCCGTGCGGACAGCTCCCTCTCCAGCGCGACGAGCCGCCTCGCCCGCTCTGCCTCCCTCTCGGCGGCGATGCGCGCCTCGGCATCCTTCCCCGGATCAGCCACGGTGGTTCACCTTGCCGATTCCCGCGCCGCTCGGCGCTATTATGAGTCTCCCCACCGGCGAAGGAGTACGGATCACCCGGGCCACGGCGTAACCGCCCCTTCGTCCTCAAAAGCGTCGATCGATCCGCCCGGCTCATCCAGCTCCTCGTCGAGGAGATCGGCCGATCGCACGAGCGCCGTGTCGCTCACCCGACCCATCCGCCTACCGCTTCTCCGTGTGGCGGTCCGACGGCTCAGGAACGCCCGCGGAGGACCTCGAGCCGCCCCCCAACCCCGGCCCTTCGCGGATCACCTGCAAACCGCGCGCGGTGATCCGGCGAGCGGAGGCCTCTACCGCGTCTCGCGCGAACGGGTCCGCTTCGACCCACCCCACGACCTCCATGTAGTCCACCAGTGCGGCGAGGCGTGGCCCGTCGGGAACCAGGCCGCGCCCTCCCTGCTCCGCCTGGATGTACACTTGAACCGCCCCCTTCCCCCAAGTGACCGCCTGCCGCTCGTGCGCCGCCCGTAACAGCTCCTTGGCTTCTTCCCTGAGCCTTACGTTTCCCGCCTCGTCCACTTCACCCCCTACGCTCACCGAACACCCCCTGCGTCAGGCCCCCCCCGCCCCTTCGAGGGCCTAGACCGTCCGGCAGGGGAGGGCCGGGCACGCACGCGGCGGCATCCCAGAAGCCCCCGGGTCCCGCCGGGGTCACCGTAGATCGGACGACGCCGCAGACGGCGCCACCGCGCCCACCACCGATCCCGTTGGTACCGTGTGATGCATCGCGGTGACGGGAGGGGGAAGCAGGCACCCGTGCTCCTTCAGCACGTTCGCCACGGTATCGGCCGCTCGTCGTCTCTTTCATGGCCTGAATGTTACAGGCTTAGCGGGGAATCTGCCCTTACCATCAAGCGGTTGTAGGGGCCCATGGACGGGATGCAGCATGTTGCGATAGCCGAGCGCGTGGAGAGCTTGGCGCTGGGGTTAAAGTCCGTGAACCCCGGTAACGTTCAGGAGCCCCGGACCGCCTTCGGCGTCGCCCGTGGCGTGGTCGGCGTCCGGGGTACCGTGGAGGTGGACGGATTCCCCAGCGTGGTCGTCTAGCCGAACGGTGTCGCTGCGCAGGGCGTACAGAAGTTCCCCATCTTCGCTGTACAATCCGTGGGTCCCGTACTGGAAGCTCGTGGCCTCGAGCCCTTGGATCACTCCCCTGACCTGTATATCTTCACTCACCGCGCACCCGCCTTTCCCTCGCCCGCAAGTTCTCATATTATCGCCCAAAAGAGTTTACAGAGCTCCCTGTTCTTCTTGGCACCGGCGCATCGCTACAATCGGCACCGGCACGGTAGACTCTGCGCTGTGCCAATCACGCCCGCCGCCGACAGCTCGACCATCGAATACGAGGTCCACGGGGACGGTCCCACGCTGCTGCTGCTCCCAGGGCTCGGCTTCGGGCCGTGGGGCTTCTTCAAGCAGGTACCCGCGCTCTCGCGCCGCTTCCGCACGGTGACCTTCGACCTCAGGGCTCCCCGCGACCGAGAACAAGGCGTCACGGAACTTGCCCGGGACGCCGCCGCGTTGCTGGATCGCCTCGGCACGGGCAGGGCCCACGTCCTGGGCACATCGCTGGGCGGCTTCGTGGCCCAGGAGCTGGCGCTCACGAGGCCCGACCTTGTGGACCGGCTGGTGCTGATCAGCACCAGCTACGGTGGCCGGGGGGGCGAGAGGATGTCCGCACGGGCGCTGGCGGCGATGTTCGGGGTGGGCTCCTTCAGCCCCGAAGGGACCGTGCGCAGGGGCCTGAAGGCGGCCACCTCCGCCCGGTACCGCGCCGAGCACCACGGCGAGTTCGATCGGATCGTGGCGAACCGCCTCGCCTGCTCGCCGTCGCTCTCCTCTTACCTTCGGCAAGCCGAAGCGGGGACCAACTTCGACGCCTCGGGCAGGGTCCGGGGCATCGACGCGCCGACCCTCGTGATCCACGGCTCCGACGACCGTCTGGTGCCCGTCGCCAACGCCCGCGCCTTGGATCGGGCCGTCCCCCGCTCGCGGCTGCGCGTCCTCGAGGGAGCCGGGCACCTGGTTTTCATCGAGGAGGCCGAGGAGGTGAACGAGGAGGTTACCTCCTTCCTTCTCGGGATCGAGGAGGTTCGGGTGGCAAGGCAGGGCCCCGCCACCGGGGGAAAGTCAGGGGGGGTGCTCCGGCGCCTGCCGGGGCACG
>CADCUW010000111.1 GCA_902805985.1 uncultured Rubrobacteraceae bacterium | reverse complement strand
GGGCTCGAGTGCGGCGGAGTCGGGTAGTTCGGAGTCCTCGGGGCCGCCGACCCGTTGCGTGCGGAGGCCCACCGCGACGAACCTCTCGTCGGCGTAGGCCCAATCCAGGGTGAGCCGCACCCCGTCTTGGACCTTGGTCCGATCCAGATCAGTCCTCAAGGCGGCGAGATTGGTGTCGGGCCGCGCGCTCAGGTCTCGCCTCGCGCCCCCGTCAGAGTCGGTTCCCACCGAACCGGACAACCCGTCCCCAAAGATCTCGCGGAAGGGCCCGGAGGCCCCGTAGACGCCCGCGCCGACGATCAGCACAGAAAGGACCGCCAAGACCCAGCCGAGGGGGCGGTTCGGGATGAGCGGGAGGCGTCTTGCCGCGCGATCCTCGCTCGCCCGCCCCCCGCCCTCCCCAGCGCCCCGTCCCACGGCGGTCCCGCTCACCCGCTCCCTGATCGCGGGCCAGGGGTCCGCCGTCCGGGGCGCCCACTCTTCGGCGCACCCGCGCAGGGCCCCCTCTAGGCGCCTCCTCTGCTCGCTCATGGCCTTTCCTCCTTCGACGGGTACGGTGAGGGGCCGACCGGCGGCGTAGCATGGCCCCGCGCCTGGGAACGCAGGAGCCTCGATAGGCCCCTGCGCGCGGCGTAGAGCCGCGACTTGATGGTCCCCGGCGGGCGTCCGGCTCCCTCACCCATCTCGGCCTCGCTCATGCCCAGGTAGTAGCGCTGGACCACCGCCGCCCTCTGGGCGGGAGGCAGCTTCGCCAAGGCCGCCCACACCCTCCTTCTCTCCTCCGCCTCCTCCGCAAGCTCGTGGGGGTCCGACGCGGAGTCAGCGAGCCAGTCCAGCGGGGCCCCGGCGTCGCCGACCTCATAGGAGGCCGTTCGCTCGCGCTCGCGGGCGGCCTTGATAGCCTCGTTGACGACGATCCTCATGAACCACGGCCCGAAGGGCCTCTCAACGTCGAAGCCGCCGATCCGCTCGTAGGCTCGCACGAACGAGTCCTGGACGACGTCCTCGGCCAGGGCGTGGTCGCGCACGATCAGGTAGGCCGCCCGCCCGGCGCGTGCGTGGTAGCGCCTCACCAGCGGCTCCAGCGCGTCGACTTCGCCCTCCTTGAGGCGATCTATCGCTTCGCGTTCGCCCATCCGTCGCCCTCCCTGCTGCACGCCCCGTTGGGGATCCCTACTACTTATATGGTTGGGCGGCCAAAAAGGTTCAATCTTTCGCGATGGAGGAGGCTATTCACCCGAGTGCGCAGAGAGACTGTCTGAAAAGTAGTTCGTGTGCCGTCTCAGCGGTGAATCTCACCGGTATACGGAAGCCAGAGAGGCCGAAGAGGAGCGTTTCGGCCTCTCTCTGGAGGCCACGCGCCCGTACCCCAGAGACTTTTCAGACAGTCTCAGAAGGGGCGTTCTCAGAACTTCATCTTGAGGGGGTTCTAGGAAGTTGGCGTAGCCCTGGTCCTATGGCGCCAGGATTACGCCGCCGACACCGCCCTTATCAGAGGAAGTCTGCCGCGCTCACGTATCCGGGGACGAGGTCGATCGGGGTCTCCACCACCGTCCCGTAGTAGGTGGAGGCGTGGATCACCGTTCCGTATCCGGTGGCTATGCCAACGTGGGAGATGCCGTAGCCCGCCTCATCGAAGAACACGAGGTCCCCGGCCTCCGCCCCCGAGGGGTAGCCGTAAGAGTATTGGGACGCCGGGCCGGGGTGTCCAAGCTCTGAGAAGGTCGATCTTCCGGATGCGGCCGCCGGATCCCTTCTCGGTGCTCCCCCTGTGGGATCACCGTGCGCCAGGAACTTTCGGCCCTCCTCCGGGTCCCCCTCCGCGGCGCAAGGCCGCTCCCGCGCTGGTCGGGCGGTGCACTGATCCGGTGTTGCCGATGGTCTCGTACGGGTATACAAAGACACGATGCAGCCGACCACCACCATAAACGATCGCTACGTCGTCTCGCGGCCTCTGGGCGGGGGGGGCATGGGCGAGGTTTTCCTGGCCCGCGACCGGGTCCTCGAGAGGGACGTGGCCCTGAAGGTCCTCCGCGGGCAGTACGCCGAGAACGAGGAGTTCGTCGAGCGGTTCCGGCGCGAGGCCTTGAACGTCGCCTCGCTCTCCCACCCGAACATAGTCTCCGTCTACGACCGGGGCGAAGCCGAAGACGGCTCCTACTACATGGCCATGGAGTACGTCCCCGGCGGGACGCTGAAGGATCGCATCGATCGGGACGGGCCCCTGCCCCCCGCCACGGCCTCGGCCGTGGCCGTCCAGATCGCCGGCGCTTTGGGTGCCGCGCACGAGCGGGGGGTGATCCACAGGGACGTGAAGCCGCAGAACGTGCTCGTGAGCGCTTCGGGCGACGCGAAGGTGGCCGACTTCGGCATAGCGCGGGCCGCCGCGGCGGACGTGATCTCCGGGACGAGCACCGTCCTTGGCACCGCCAGGTACATGTCCCCAGAGCAGGCCATGGGCGAGGTCGTGGGGCCCACGAGCGACCTCTACTCCCTGGGCGTGGTCCTCTACGAGATGCTCACCGGCGAGGCGCCCTTCGAGGCCGACACGCCCGTGGCCGTCTCCATGAAGCAGGTGAACGAGCCGCCGCGTCCTCCTAAAGAGATCAGGGGCGAGGTCCCCGAAGGGCTGAACGCCGTCGTCCTCAAGCTACTGGCGAAGGACCCCGCGGCCCGGTACGCGAGCGCGGCGGCGCTCATCGCGGAGCTGGATCGCCTCGCCGCCGGCGGCGCTCCGTCAGGCGCCTCGGCGGGCGTGACGGCGGGCGGGACGACGAACGAGACGCGCACCGAGCCGCTCCTGCCCGCTCCGGCCGGAGGGAGCCGGCACAGACGCCGCCGCCGTCGCAGGTTGGCCCGTTACGTGGCGGCCCTGGCGCTCCTGACCCTGTCTGGCGGCCTTGCCTGGGGGCTCCTCGGCGCTCCGACCCCGGGAGAGATCGTGGGCGCTCTCGAAGGCGTGCCCGACCGGGTGCCTGTCGAGAAGGTGCAGGTACTCGGCGTCGAAGACCTCGACGAGCAAGCGGCGCGAAGGCGCCTCGAGGAGGCCGGGTTGGGGACGGCCGTCCGCAACCGGAAGAGCGACGAGGAGGACGCCGGTCAGGTGCTCGAACAGTCGGTTCCCGCCGGCAAGAAGGTGGAGGAGGGCTCCAGGGTGCTGCTCGCGATCAGCTCGGGACCCGGGCCCGACGGTCAACGAGGCTCGGCCCCGGATCCCACCCCAGGCGACCGACCGGCAAACCGCGCCGAAGGAGACGACCCGGGCGGCCCCGGCGATCCCCCGAACCCCAGAGATTACGGGGGCACGCCACCGAACGCGGACGCCGCCGCATCCGCCTCCGCCGAGCCCGCCCCGCCTGCACCCGCTTCGCCGGTTCCCTCCTCCCCCGAGCCGGCATCTCCCGATCCCACGGCGCCCCCCGCGGCGCCCCCCGCACCGTCCTCGCCGGCTCCGGCCTCGCCCGGGCCGTCGGAGCCCCGGGTTCCCTCGGGATCACCGTCTTCCTCCGAATCCCCGTCCGACCAATACTCCACGGGAGGCTCGTACTAGGCCCAGTACTCGGGTCTGTGGAGGTGGGCGAGGCGCGGGACCTCGGGCGCCTCCCGCAGGCGCCTCCCGCGGGAGCAACCGTGCCCACGGTTTGAAGCATCCGGCGTGGGGTATATTCGGCACGGCCCCGAAAAAGGCAAACCCGTTGCGAGGCGGGGGCGCAAAGCCCACGGGCCCCTCCCAGGCGGAGGGGCGGCCGGGCCGTCTAAGGAGGAGTCGCTGCTCAGCAAAACGCGAGCCGCCGCGGTCAAGGGGGGGCGCTACGCACGCCTCGCCGATGAGGAGTTGATCTCGCTGGTCGGGGCGGGCGACGCGCGCGCCTTCGCCGCCCTCTACGACCGCCACTCCCGCGCCGCCTACGTAATGGCATACCGCTAGATGAACGAGCGGCAGGCCGCCGAGGATCTCACGCAGGATGCCTTCCTCAAGGTGTGGCGCTCGGCGGGCGGCTACAGGCCCGGACGTGGCAGCGTGCGGAACTGGGTCCTCTCCATCGTCCGCAACCGCGGCATCGACCAGCTCCGCTCGCTCGCCAGCCTCCGCAGGAAGCAAGACCGCCTCGAGCAGTCCGCGCCCACGTCCCAGCCCAGCGAGGCCTTCGCAGAGGTATGGCAGCGCTATAGGAGCGAGCGGGTGGGCGAGGCCCTCGGCACCCTGCCCCCCGAACAGCGCGAGGTCATAACGCTCGCCCACCTGTAGGACCGCACCCACCAGGAGATCGCGCGGCGCCTTGGCCTGCCGCTCGGCACCGTGAAAGGCAGGATGCGCCTCGGCCTCAAGAAGCTCGGCGATCACCGCGAGCTCGAACGGTTGACGGCGACGGCATAAGCGCCGCCGAGCGGCCGCTCCCGCCCCACGGGACACCACCAACCTCGTCTGACACGCATCCGGCCTTGCTCCCCGCCCAGTAAGCCGATCTTGATGGCTATTCACCCGAGTGTGTGGAAGGGTCGTTCCCCAAACTTCGGGCCGAGGGATTCTAAGAAGTTCGCCGCCCGCGTGTAATACGCCTACGTAACAGCAAAGATCGGCCGTTCGTGCGATGCGCATAGTACTTGTGCCGTCCTTGACAAGCGTCCCGTAGGGGAGTAACGTCCTCTCGATGATGCATCGAAAACGGATGCATCGCGTACAAAATCGGCTCGAGCGCATCGGAGGACGGATTGGGCCAAAAGCACACAGGAGGCGATCCGGAGGGGCTGTTGCCCCTAACGCCGGTGACGCTCAACATCCTGTTGGCCCTGGCCGACGAGGAACGCCACGGTTATGGGATCGGGGTCGAGGTGAGGGAGCGTACCGGGGGGAAGATGCGCCTGGGGCCGGGCACTTTGTATGGCTCTCTCAAGCGCATGGTGGACGGCGGGCTCGTCGAGGAGTCCGAAGGGCCCGACGAGGAGGAACCCGACGACGGGCGCGGCGGCTACGACGCGGGGAGGCGCCGCTACTACCGGCTCACGGGCTTTGGCGAGCGGGTGCTAGCGGCGGAGCTCGGAAGGCTTGAGGGAGTGGTGAGGACGGCGCAGGCGAAGGGCTACTTCCCGCCGCAGCGGGGCGCTTCGTCCCCCGGGGAGGCTTGAGATGGACTCCGGCGCCGCGGATGATCGGGGTTTTGGGGCATCCGAGCGGGTCTACCGGGCGTTGATGCGTGCGTACCCGGAAGAGGTGCGCCGTCGCTACGCGGGGGAGATGGTCCGCTATTTTGGGGACCTTTGCCGGGAAGAGCGGCTGAGCAGGGGCGCCAAGGGGGTCACGTTGCTCTGGGCGCGCACGCTGCCGGACCTGCTCTTCACCGCGCTGCAGGAGAGGGGCGCCTTGTTCCGGAGGAACGCCTACCTGCCCGCGGCGCCCGGGACGGTGGCGAGGTGGGGGGCGCTCTGCGCGCTGTTGGGCGGCATCATGGGGCTGACCCTCCAGCTGATCGGCTCCCTCCTCGGGGCCCTCAGCATCCTGACGGGGGTCTACTCTTACGGAACCGGCCCGCTCATGCAACTCTTCACGCTCTCGATGCTCCTCGGCGCCCTCTCGCTCTCCTCGCTGGGGTTGTTCGGCCTCTACGGCGCGGTGGTCGCGCGCTCCGGAGCGGCTCGTCCGGGCCCGCTGGCCGGGGCGGGAGCGATCTCCTCGGTGGCGGCCGCCTTCTTGTGGCTGTCGATCGGCGGGTACGCCATCGCCGACCAGCTGGCCTCGGGGTCGGCTCTTTTCGCTCCCTTCGAGTGGCTGTGGAACGCGGGCTCCTTTACTATCCCGACGGCCATACTCTGCTGGTTCCTGGGGCTCCTACTGTTGGGGATAGCGGCGGCACGGCAGCGGCTGCCGGCCCGCCTCCGCATCCTGCCGTTGGCGCTGCTCGCGTTCACGGTGCCGTGCTACCTGCTGCGGGACTACGATTTCGGAGCGGTTCTCGGAAACCCGGTTATAGCGGGGATTGTCATGGTGTTCGGCCAAAGCCTACCGTTCGTCGGCATCGCGTCACTTGGCCTGGTTTTGCTCAAGGACCTAGATGCCGACGAGCCCCTCGCGATGTCGGGCGGCCCGGCGGCGAGAGTCGCCGCTCGCGGGACGGCGAGGTCCGCGCGATGGCCCGCGGGCAGGGCGTGGGTTCTCACGGCCTTTTTGCTCGGGGCGGTCTTATGCGCGTGGGCGTACGCTTCACGCGACGACCTTTACAGGGCCTACCTGGGCCTGCAGCCCGAAGCCCAGAACGTTGGGGAAAAGGCCTACGTCGCGGGCCAGAGGCTCGGGATGGAGAAGACCGCCGGCGGCGCGAGGGTTACCCTGGCGTCGGTGTATGCCGAAGAGCGGCGCGTTATCGTGGGCTACGAGGTGGAGGACCTCAACGACCAGCGGCGGGTCGGCGGATACCCCGCCGAGCTCCAGCCCCTCCTCGGCTTCGGCTACGGGAGGCCCACGCCTCGTGAGGAGAAGTACCTCAAAGAGTACGGCCTGGGCACCAACGTCGTCGCCCTCACGGACAGGAGCGACACCGACTTCCGTATGGCCGAAAACTCAGGGATGACCTCCGAGGGACCGGACAACATGGTGGAAGGACCCCTACAAAACATGGTGGCCTTCGAGCCCGAGGAAGGGCTCGAGCCGGGCGAGGGTCACCGCTTCCGTCTCGAGATCCCCCTCGTGGAGGAGGCGGTGGTTCCGCTGGAAGAGAAGAGGCTGCCCCCCGAGCCTTTTCCGGGCAAGCCCTTCGTCTTCGACTTCGAGATCCCCGTGCAACCCGACCCGTAACCCAGGTGGGCCAGAAGGAGACGGCCAAGAGCGTCACGCCTTCGCTGGATCGGGTTTCGACTCCCTTGGAACTGTAGTGAAGCTGGAGAGGAGAATCGAGTGGTTAGGGTAGCAACGCTTGCGGTGGGGGTGGCAATCGGGGCGATCCTGGTGGGAGTGGCCGTGCTCCTCCTTGGTCCATGGTGGGTCCCCGCAACTAGCGAGCTGGTCCCTCCGGTACCTAGGCTTTCCTCCGACGGTCCGGTGGTGAGAAACGGTGTTGTCGCCATCGTCGCCTGCGGGAAGAAGCGCGGGTTCGAGGTAGTGAGCGCCGCACCCGAGTCACGGACGGGCACGTGGGGGGTCGAGAGGAAGGGTGAGTGCAACGTCTATTACCACCACCCGCCGGATGCCTCCCAGCGCGAGGCGCGCCACCAGCGTGCGCAGCAGGAATAAGGTAGTTACGTTGTACCCTGCCGAAGCCGGCGCCCCGGTTTTAGAGCAGGTGGCGGGGATCCTCTCTATTCTTGCTCTTATTCACCCACCTTCGGGCCGAGGGGGTTCTAAGAAGTCCACCTATCGCGAGAACGGGAAGTCCGATCGGTCAGGCCGCCCCGTTGAACCTCCACAACGCGTACGTCCAGACGAGGTCGTACAGCACCCACAGGTAGTACGGGATAAGCAGCAACGCCAAGGAGAACCTCTCGTACCTGCGGAGCGCGGCCATAAGCGCCGTCAGGGCC
>CADCUW010000110.1 GCA_902805985.1 uncultured Rubrobacteraceae bacterium | reverse complement strand
CCGCAGAAGATGCCAGAGAGATGCCCGAAAGCCCTCTGGCACATCCGGCAGTGACAGTAATAGGCGTCCTTGCTCTTGGCCCTCGCCTCATACCGCACCGCCCCGCACTGGCACCCACCCAGCACGATCAAACTCTCTTCGGTCAAAGCTCCTCACAATCCACAGTCTTAAAGCCTTAAAACCTAGAACCTGAAACCTCTAAGATACCTGCTCCATCTCGGGCTCGGCGGCCGGGGCCTCCATGCTGGAGTAGGAGAGGCACCTGGGGCCGAGTATCTGCTTCAGCTCCGCGTGCAGGTCCGATGAGTCTTCCACGTCGAAGACCCGCTCCTCTAACCCATCTGCCGGGGAGACGAGGAAGACGGGGCTGCCCCCCGGGTTCTTCGCGAGCAGGCCGAACGCCTCTTCGGCGGACGCTTTAGGCAGGCCGACGAAGCACGAGGCGTCGAGGTAGACGGGGTCCGGGCCTGGCTCCAGGTGAAGCTCCTCCATCTCCATGGCGATAATGCGCGGGATGCCCTCCTTGCGCTCCACCCGGCCCTTGACCTTGAGCACGGCGTCCTCGCGCACGCAGTCGGCGCACTTGGCGTAGACCCTCGGGAAGACCATGACCTCGGCGAGGCCGCGCGTGTCGTCTAGCTGGAGCATCCCCATCATGTCGCCCTTGCGCGTCGTGTTGGTCCTCACGCTCGTCGCCAGCCCCCCGACCCACACCATCGCCCCGTCCCTGCAGTGGTCGAGGTCCGAGACGGTGGTGTCGGTGTGCTTCTTGAGCTTGTGAAGGACGGGCCGCAGGGGGTGGTCGGAGACGTAGAGCCCAAGGGTCTCCTTCTCCCACTCCAGGCTCTCGCGCCGGTCGTCCTCAAGGTCCGGGAACGCGGGCTTGGGCGGCGCTATCTCGGCGTCGTCGAACATCGAGAACTGGTCCTCGCAGGCGCCCTTGAGGCTCTTCGTCGAGCGCTCGACGGCCTTGGCGTGGACGGCGACCATCGCAGCCCGCGAGGGGCCGACGTTGTCGAAGGCGCCGCACTTTATGAGGGACTCCAGGGTGCGCTTGTTGTAGGTCGAGGAATCTACGCGCTCGCAGAAGTCGAAGATGTCGACGAACGCCCCCCCCTCTTCCCTGGCGGCCCGTATCGCCTCGACCGTGTTCTCCCCGACGTTCTTTACTGCGGAGAGACCGAACCGGATGGTGTTCCCGACGACCGTGAAGCGGCGCCCGCTCTCGTTGACGTCCGGCGGCAGCACCTCTATCTTCATCGCCCGGGCCTCGGCCACGTACTGCGGCACCCTATCCTTGGTGTTCATGACGCTGCTCATCAAGGCCGCCATGTACGCCTCGGGGTAGTGGGCCTTCAGGTAGGCTGTCTGGAAGGCGAGGAACGAGTAGCAGGCCGAGTGGCTCTTGTTGAACGAGTAACCGCCCGCCTTCTCCATCCAGTTCCACAGCTCGTCGGCGACGTCCAGGGAGACGTCGTTGGCGGCGCAACCCTCCATGAACTTGTCTTTCAGGGTGGCGAGCATCGCCGCGTTCTTCTTGCCGATGG
>CADCUW010000109.1 GCA_902805985.1 uncultured Rubrobacteraceae bacterium | reverse complement strand
CGCCGGCCGCCAGGCGCATCCTCTCGTTATCGAAGCGGGCGGTGCGCAGCATCTCCGGCAGGACGGCGAGCATGAGCATAACGGCGTCCACGGCGTCGAAGATGGGTTCCTTGTCCTCCTGGAGGTCCTTGGAGTAGCCGAGCGGGAGTCCCTTCAAGGTGATGAGGAGGGCGTTCAGGTCCCCGATGAGGCGGCCGGTCTTGCCGCGCATCAGCTCGTAGGCGTCCGGGTTCTTTTTCTGCGGCATGATGGAGGAGCCCGAAGAGTACGCGTCGTCGAGCGTGGCGAACCCGAACTCGGCGCTCGTCCAGAGCACCCACTCCTCCCCCATCCTGCTGAGGTGGACGCCGAGCACGGCGCAGGCGTAGAGCAGGTCGAGGACGAAGTCCCTATCCGAGACGGCGTCGAGCGAGTTGACGGGCGGCAGCATCCCGAGCTCTCCGGCAGTGAGCGCGGGGTCCACCGGGTGCGGCGTGCCGCCGAGCGCCGCCGCCCCGAGCGGCGAGCGGTCGGCCGCTTCGCGGGCGGCCTCCAGGCGCCGCAGGTCCCGCTCGAAGGCCCAGAAGTGGGCGAGGAGGTGGTGGCCCAGCAGGATCGGCTGCGCCCGCTGAAGATGCGTGTACCCCGGCAATACGACGTCCCGGTTCGTCTCCGCCACCTCTACCAGCGCCCGCATCGCCGCGAAGACGCCCTCGCGCAGCCCCTCCGCCGCCTCCCGGACGAAGAGGTGGAGGTCGAGCGCCACCTGATCGTTGCGGCTCCGGCCCGTGTGCAGCTTGAGCGCCACCTCGCCCGCGACCTCGCGCAGCCGCCGTTCGACCGCCGTATGCACGTCCTCGTCGGCGGGCGTCCAGGAGAACTCGCCGGCCTCCACCTCGCCGAGCACGACTTCCAGACCGCGGACCAGTTCCACGGCCTCATCCTCCGTAACGATTCCCTGCTCGCCCAGCATCTTCGCGTGGGCGATGGAGCCCCGGACGTCGTGGGGGGCGAGTCGGACGTCGAAGGGGATCGAGGCGTTCAGGCGCTCGAAGGCCTCGGCCGGGCTCGACCCGAACCTTCCGCCCCAGAGCGGCGCGTTGTTCCCGTCCGCGGTCCCCATGGCCGCGCAGTTTAGCCTAACGGATGGCCGTTGGGAGGATCGCCGGTCTCGGACCGTAAAAATACGCCTTTTGCGTGATCTCTCGAAGCCCCGTTGTCCCTACCATTTCTCCGTCACGCAACGACATATCAAAGACCTTCAACAGAGGACGGGAGGAATAGCGATGATCACCGACAGGATAACGGCGCCAGGGATCGAGGGCGCGCAGAGGGGTGTCTCGCCCGGCGAGATCTTCGGGTGGAGCGGGCCGCTGGCCGTAGCCGCGGGGGCCTCGATGCTGCTCGCCCCCTTTCTGCATCCGGACGACCCGCAGAGCGCGGCGTGGGTTCCGGTGCACTTCCTGTACTTCGTTACACTTATAGCCGTCCTGCTGGTGCTCGTCGAGGCCTTTGTACGGCAGCGGCTGCAGACCGGCCGCCTGGGGTCTGCGGGCTTTCTCGTAGCGTTCGTCGGCACGTCCATGATGCTCATGGAGGGCCGGGAGCACCTGTTCTTCCACGACTTCGGTGGGGGCACGCCGGTCGGGTTGTGGCAACTCATCGCCACAAGCTTCGTGTTCGGCCTGGGCTACGTGCTGCTCGGCGTCGCGGTCTCCCGGGCCGGCGTCCTGCCGCGCGGGGCGGGCATCCTGCTCGCCGTCGGGGGCCCGATCGTCGCGTTCGCGCCCCCGATCGGGATCGAGGCCGTCCTTATCGTCGGCCACACGCTTTTCGGCGCGGGCCTCGTCTGGCTGGGGTACGCACTGTGGAGCGGCGCGAAGGGCACGCCGATACCCCGGTGATGTCCTCCCAGCCCCCCGCGGCACGCCCGCCGCGGCGGGCGTACCGCGGGTCCGGCCCGTGTTGCCGCCTACGCGGTCGCCCGCTCCTCGGTCTCTGCGCGGCGGTCCCTCTGGTACTTCCTCACGGCGCTCTTGATGGTGGAGAGGCCTAGAGTAGCGTTGCGGGTGCGGCTGCCGATGACGTCGCGGCCTATGGAGTCCATGAACCCCTCGTAGTCGAGGTCGAGCACCTCCTGGAGCGTGAGCTTCTCCTCGCGCACGCGCTCCACTATGGCCGAGGTCGCGCCCATGCTGATGGTGTCGCCCTGCCCGGTCCAGGAGAGGCCGTCTATGCCGCCGTTGCCGTCGCCCTTGAGGTAGACGACGACCGAGCCTCCGCACTCGGGGCTGCCGCCGGGCATGGCCACGTCCGCGCCTTCGAGAACCCCCTTGTGGCGGGGGTTCCCGAAGTGGTCGAGGAGGAAGGCGACGCGTTCCTTGCGGTCCAACGGGCCTTCTCTAGCGCTCGATGGGGGCGCCCACGGAGTTGCCCCACTCCGTCCAGGAGCCGTCGTAATTGCGGACGTTGTCGTAGCCGAGCAGGTAGCTGAGCACGAACCAGGTATGGCTGGAGCGCTCCCCGATGCGGCAGTAGGCGACCACCTCGCGGTCACCGGCGAGGCCGGCCTCGCCCTCGTAGATCTCCTTTAGCTCGTCGGCGCTCTTGAAGGTGCCGTCCTCCCGTGCGGCCCGCGCCCACGGCACGTTGGCCGCACCGGGGATATGGCCGCCGCGAAGTGCCCCCTCCTGCGGGTAGTCAGGCATATGAAGGAGCTCGCCCGAATACTCGCCGGGGCTCCGAACGTCGATCATCGACCCATGGGCCACGACGTGCCTCTCGACGTCGGCCTTGAAGGCCCTTATCTGCGAGTCGTCGCGGGTCGGCGTCGGGTACTCGGCCGCCGGCACGGAGGGGACCTCCTGGGTCATCTCGCGGCCCTCGGCCTCCCACTTGACCCTCCCGCCGTCCATCACGGCGACGTTGTCGTGGCCGAAGAGGCGGAAGACCCACAGCGCGTAGGTTGCCCACCAGTTGTTCTTGTCCCCGTAGAAGACGACCTTCGTGTCCGGGCCTATGCCCTTCTCGCCCATCAGGCGGGCGAACTTTTCAGGGTCGAGGTAGTCGCGCACGAGCGGGTCGTTCAGGTCCTCGACCCAGTCGATCTTGACGGCGTTCGGGATGTGCCCCACCTCGTAGAGCAATACGTCCTCATCGGACTCCACGATGCGCACGTTCTCGAGGTCGTTCAGGTGCTCGGCCACCCAGTCGGTGCTGACCAGCGCCTCAGGATGGGCGTAACCCTTCTGCTCTATCTGACCTTCGCTCACGGCTCTCTCCTCTCTCGGTTTTCAATGCCACGAGGGAGTATTCTATCCGATCTCCTACAAAGTTTGTCGGGTTTCGGTTCGGGGCTTTCGGCGGGACGGATCGCGGGTATACTGCCCTTCCGCGAGAGACGAGGGGGTACACGGTTTTGGTGCACGCGGCGATGGCCGACAGGGAGAGGCGCGAGAGGATCTACGAGCTGGCATGGGCGGCCTACGCCGACCCCGAGCCGGCGATGAAGGCGGCCCGCGAGGTCCGCGACCGCCATTTCGGGCCGCGCGTAACCTACTCGCGCAAGGTCTTTATCCCCCTCACCAAGCTCTGCCGCGACAACTGCGGCTACTGCACCTTCGCCCACGGCCCCCGACCCGGCGAGAGGGCTTACCTGACGCCGGAGGAGGTTCTGGAGATCGCGCGCGCGGGGGCTGCGGCCGGTTGCAAGGAGGCGCTCTTCACGCTCGGGGACAAGCCGGAGAAGCGCTACCCGGAGGCCAAAAGAGAGCTGCGCGAGCTCGGCTTCGGGACCACCATCGAGTACCTGGTCCACTGCTGCCGGCTCGTGCTGGAGGAGACAGGGCTTCTCCCCCACGCCAACCCGGGGGTGCTATCGGGGGATGAGGTGCGCGATCTCAGGCATGTCTCGGTCTCGCAGGGGATCATGCTGGAGCAGGCCTCGGACCGACTGCTCGGCCCGAACCTCGCCCACTGGGCCTCCCCGGACAAGGTCCCGGCCAAGCGCCTGGGGACCATGCAAGAGGCCGGAAGGCTCAAAGTGCCGTTCACGACGGGCATTCTCATCGGGATCGGCGAGACCGTCGAGGAACGGGTGGACACCCTGCTCGCGATACGCGGGGTCCACGAGAAGCACGGCAACGTCCAGGAGTGCATCGTCCAGAACTTCAGGGCCAAACCCGGCACGAGGATGGCCGGCTGGACGGAGCCCACAGAGGACGAGATGCTCGCGACCATAGCCCTCGCCCGCCTCCTCCTCCCTCCTGACGTCACGGTCCAGGCCCCCCCGAACCTGGCGGCGGCGAAGCCGGAGGGCGACGGCGCGCCGCCCTACGCCCGCTACGTGGACGCCGGCATCAACGACTGGGGCGGCGTCTCCCCCGTAACCCCGGATCACGTCAACCCCGAGCGCCCCTGGCCCCACCTCGAAGAGCTGGAGAAGGCCACGGAGGCCAAGGGGTACCTGCTCCTCGAACGCCTCGCCCTCCACCCGTCCTACGCCCGGGATGCCGGGATGTGGGTCGACGAGCGCCTGCGCCCCGGCGTGTGGGCCGCCCAGGACGCCGAGGGCCTCGCGAGGACCGAGGACTGGGCGCCGGGCACCACCGAGCCCGTACCCTCAAAGGCATTCGACGAGGTCCGGGGCTTGCGTCCCTCCAAGGTGCGGCCGAACTTCGCGCGGGCGTTGGCCGCGGCCGGGACTAGAGACTTGCGGGAGGAAGAGATAGCGCTGCTCTTCACGGCGCGGGGGACGGAGATGGAGGAGCTCTGCCGGGTTGCGGACGCCTTGAGGCGCGAGGTCAACGGCGACGAGGTCACCTACGTCGTCAACCGGAACATCAACTACACCAACCAGTGCTACTTCCGCTGCCGCTTCTGCGCGTTCTCCAAAGGACCCAAGTCCCTGAACCTGCGCGGCGACCCGTACCTGCTGGACACGGCCGAGGTGGCCCGAAGGGCGCGGGAGGCGTGGGAGAAGGGCGCCACGGAGGTCTGCATGGTCGGGGGCATCCACGGCAGCTTCACGGGCAAGAACTACATAGAGTACCTTCGGGCGGTAAAGGACGAGGTGCCGGAGATGCACGTCCACGCCTTCACGCCGCTCGAAGTCTGGCAGGGCGCGCGCACCCTGGGGATGACGGTCGAGAAGTTCCTGGTCGAGCTGAAAGAGGCCGGGCTCGGGACGTTGCCGGGGACGGCGGCGGAGGTTTTGGACGACGAGGTCCGCGCGATTATCTGCCCCGACAAGATCAACACCGCGCAGTGGGCCGAAGTGATGCGCAAGGCACACGGTATAGGGCTCTCCGCCACGACGACGATAATGTTCGGCCACGTGGACGGCCCCGTGAACTGGGCGCGGCACCTCATGGTCCTTAGGGACATCCAGGCCGACACCGGCGGCTTCACGGAGTTCGTGCCGCTGCCGTTCGTTCACATGGGCGCCCCACTGTTCTTGCAGGGGCGTTCCCGCAGGGGGCCGACCTTCGCCGAGTCGCTCAAGATGCACGCGGTCGGGAGGATCGCGCTCCATGGCTACATAGACAACGTGCAGGTCTCGTGGGTAAAGCTCGGGGCTGAGGGCGCGAAGGCGTGCCTCCAGGCCGGCTGCAACGACCTCGGAGGCACGCTCATGAACGAGAGCATCAGCCGGGCGGCCGGCGCCGGCCACGGCCAGGAGATGCTCCCCGAAGACCTCGAAGCCATGATCCGGGAGATAGGACGCACCCCCCGCCGCCGCAACACGCTCTACGGCGTCCCCCAGAGGACGTACTCGGCCGGGTGAACGCCCGGCGGTTGCACCCGCGCGCGTCCTGACGCTGCGCCGCCTCGTATTCTCGGGCGGCCCTGTCCGCCGCAGCTCGTTACCGGTCCCGCTGATCCGTGGGGCGGAACGTGCCAGCGAGAGGTCTACTAGCCGGGGAGTTCCGACGGTGTCTTCCCCGGTCCGCTAGATCGCCCGGTCCCGGTACACCACCAGTTCTTCGAGTGGTCTGCGACCACGGCGCTTGGGGGGGTCTCCCTCCGCGTAGCCGAGGGTAAGGAGGGCCTGGGGCACGAGCGCCGGGTCCAGGCCGAGCGCCCCCACGACCTCCCCCGGGGCGAAGAGCGGGGCGCACATCCAGCCGGCGTCGAGCCCCTGGTCGTAGGCCGCCAAGAGCGCGTTCTGCGCCGCCGCCCCGAGGGACTGGACGGCCATCGTGGTCTCGTTCTGCTGGCGGTCGGGGTCGGGATAGGTGTCGAGGTCTTCGAGGTAGAGGCACAGCAGGACCAGGACCGGGGCGTCCAGCAGGCGCCGCCTGGAGCCTTCGAGGCGCATCTCGACCACTTCCGCGTCCTGCCCGTCCATCGTAAGGTTCGAGCGCCACTCCCCACCCATCGCGTCGGCGAGCCGCTCCCTGGTCTCGTCTGCGGTGATCACGGCGAAACGCCAGGGCTGGCGGCCGTGCGGCGAGGGCGCCCACCGCGCCGCCTCGAGCACCCGCCAGACGGCCTCGTCCGGCACCGGCTTCGGCAGGTAGCGCCGCGCGGAGCGGCGCCCGCGGATGGTATCGAGGACCGGCGGCCCGGCCGATGGTGATACACCAAGCGCGCCCCACGATGCGGCGTTCTCAGCCCTGACGGCGATGACCGGGTTCTCTTCGATCTTCATCCGTTCGTACTGGTGGTACTTGCCGCGCAGGAGCCTCACGGCGGCGCCGTGCTCCTCGATCCCTGGCTCCAGCAGCTCCGCCCTTCCGCGAACCATGACGAAGGCCAGGAGGCTCCAGTCCTCCTCGTAGCGGTCGGCGACGAGGGTGACCTCGGGGTTCTCCAGGATGTTGCGAACCCGCTTGAGACGCTCCGGCGGCACGTCTTTGGGCTTCTCGTCGAGGGCGACGTAGACGACGCCGGTCCTGTACGCGAAGCAGACGGGGACGGCGTGGGGCCTGCCCCCGGCGTCGGCGGTGGCGAGGCGGGCGACCCGCTGGCGGACGAGGAAGGCGGTCTGCTCCGGAGACAGGACGCCTGAGGCCTCCGTCACGCGGGTTTCGTCCCGACCGCCTCGCGCACCCGAGGGGCGACCTCGGTGGAGAAGAGGCGCATGTTCTCGACGGCCTCCTCGTGGGTGACACCGGGTAGCCGGCCCCAGAAGCAGAAGTGATCGTAGGGGGCCTCGCTGTAGAGCTCGATCAAACCCTCCGCCACCTCATCGGGCTTGCCGACGAGGTAGCGCTCCCACGGGAGTTCCTCTTCCCGGATGGGCCCGGGGCGGGGCTCTTTCCGGTCCGTCCCCCACTCCGCGTAGCGCGTGCGCTGGTAGGTGATAGCGGGGCCCACGATCTCCCGCGCCCTCCCCGCGTCCTCGTGCACAAACGCGACCCCGGAGGCGATGTACGGAAAATTTTCCTCGCCCCTGCCGTGCCGCTCCAGCGACGCCCGGACCTTCCGGTACGTCTCCCCGAAGGCGCCGCCGCCGGCCGAGGCCAGGAACCCGTCAGCGAGCCTGGCCGCCCGGTCGATGGCGGGGTCCGCGAACGCGCCGGCGTAGATCGGGAGCTTCCC
>CADCUW010000108.1 GCA_902805985.1 uncultured Rubrobacteraceae bacterium | reverse complement strand
GCGCCCTCGCGCGCGCCCACCACCCCTACGGCGCGACCGGGACGCCCCTGTCGAATTTCATCACCGACGCCTTCTACGGACTTTCCTTCTGCCTCGGCGCCGGGAGCGCCGCCTTCCCCTACGACCACGGCCCGAAGGGCAAGGCCAAGTTCGAGGCCGATTTCGCGGTCGTGGAGCACCTGCACGGGCGGGCCGACGACGGCGAGGAACACCTCAGGAAGAGGCGCAAGATCCTCCCCCAGATAACGAACGTCTCCCAGTTCTGGAGGCTGGCCCAGCCGGGGATCTCCCGCTGCCGCAAGGAGCAGACCGGCGAGCCGCTGGCCGAGAGGGTCTTCTACCCGGTGAGCGTGCCGATGGGGGTCTCCCAGCACGCGACCAACGTCTTCTGGCTCGAGCACTTCCCGGAGTTCTTCGCCTGGAAGCGCCCCAACCACCCGCTCGTCAAGGAGGGGCTCCACGAGAGGTTCGCCGCCGGCCTCGGCCAGCGCTGGGCGCTGGAGTTCACCGCCACCCTGCCGGGGGCGGACCCCCGCACCCTCGAGTGGCCCCGCGCCCAGAGCGAGCTGGGCGAGCCCTCGAACTTCACCCCGGCAAACCTCAAGGTCCTGGAGCTGGCGTTGGAGCACGCGGCCAGGGGCGAGAAGGTCCTCATCGGCAGCGACCTCATAGAGACCGGCCGTTGGATCTCAGAGCGCCTGCAGGAAAAGAACGTGCGCGCCGTCCACATAACGGAGCAGAAGGCGGGGAAGATCGGAACCAAGAACCCGAGAAAGCGCGCCGCCGACGTCGCCGCCTTCGTCGAGGGCGACGCCCAGGTGCTCTGCGCCGGGACCTCCGCCCTCAAGCTCGGTCATAACCTCCAGGTGGCCTCGACGGTCATACTCACGGGCCTCCCCGACTCGTGGATGATGTTCAGCCAGTTCCTCGACCGCGTCCACCGCCTGACAAGCGAAAAGCCCGTCTCCGTCTACGTCATAATCCCGCGGGGCTCCCTCGCCGAGCGCAAGTGGCAACTCCTCAAGGACAAGGGCGGCACCTCGGACCTCGCCTTCGACGGCGAACTATCAGTGAAGCCCGAGAAGCCCATCGACTGGCGCAAGGAGATCGAGGAGATGAAGAAGCGCGGCATCCGGGCCTCCGGTGACGAGGTCCTCGAGGCCGACGTGGAAGAAGCCTGGCGTGCGACGGCGCCCCTCCGGCCCGTCTTTGCCCCGCGCAAGATCCGCAACCACCCGCCCGGCTCCTCCGGCCTCCTCTCCGGTCCGCAGCCGGTCTACGACCAACCCGCCCTCTTCGACCTGTCCGCCTGACGACGGATCGGCTCCGGACGCGACACTGCGCGACCGTCCGGGGCCTCTTCCCCCTCCCGAGCCCGGCCCGAGCCAATACCACTCCGGGGTACCGACGCGAAGGAGACCGCATGACGCATGCCGAGATCCACGAGCGGCGCACGGCCGGGCACGGGGTCGCCTCGGGCTTCTGAAGACGTACCCGAAGGCTCCCCCGCGCCCGGGCCCCGTCCGACACACCGAACGAGGAGGATCGCTTGAGCACCAAGACTCCCGGCCGCAAGGTCACGGTCCTGCCGACCGTGGAGCCCACGCCGCCACCCTCGCCCCGCACGACGGAGCCCAAACCCGTGTACCGCTGCAACAGCGGCAAGAAGTGCCCGGCATACGCCGAGTTCGGCCATGCGGAGAAGATCCGAACCTCGAAGGGCGAGAAGGGCTACTGCGACCGCTGTCTGAGCCGCCGCGGCGACAGGACCACCAGGGACCTCGACGCTCGACGCGCGGGCGGGGCGCCGCGCACGAACGTCACGTGAACGCTCCGCCCCTCATACCGACCCCGAGAGGAGGTGTGCCAGGATGCTGAATCCAAACGATGCCGCGGTCCTGTGGCGCGCCCTCTACGGCTCCCAGCGCGGCCTGATCGGGGTCCACTCCGCCCTGAGGCCCGCCCCCGGATCCAAGCAACTCTCCCGCCACCGCTCCCGCTTCTTCGACTATCCGTACCACGCCCGCGCGGCGGCCGACTGGTGCCGCGGCAACTCCGAGAGCGGCCTGGAGGCGTATTTCTGTGCCCACCTGCTGCTCGCCAAACGCCGCATCAAGGCGAACGCCGCCCCGGTCCTCGCCCTCTGGGCCGACGCCGACGGCGCGGCGCTCACCCCCGATTCCCCCGAGCCCACCGCAATCGTCGAGTCCTCCCCCGGCCGCGCGCACCTCTTCTGGCGCCTCACCCGGCCGATCTCGCCTCTGCGTGCCGAGGAGCTCAACCGCAGGCTGCTCCTCGCCGTCGGGGCCGACCGCTCCGGGTGGGACCTCTCCCAGCTCCTCAGGCCACCGGGGACTAAGAACCGCAAGTACGAGGACGCTCCGACCGTGCGGCTCCTCGAGCTCGACCTGGGCGTCGGCTACCACCCGCGCGAGCTGGAGATAGCGCTCCCCGACCTGCCGAGCCCGCTCCCGCAGCCGACAATCCTGGACCGCCCGGCGCCGCCCGCGGGGACCGTCGACCTCTCCCGTCTTTCGGCCCGCATGCGGGGGCTCATAGTCCACGGCAACGCGGCATCGGGGCGGCCGTACCCCACCCGCTCGGAGGCCGACTTCGCGGTGGCGATCGCGATGTTCGGGGCCGGCTACGACGAGGCCGACGTCTGGACCGTGATGACCGACCCCCAGAACGGCATCTCCGAGCGATACCTGGAGCGGGGACGCTACGGGGCCGGCTACCTCTCCCTCACCATCGACAACGCCCGGGGCCGCGCCCTCCCGCGCGACGCGCTCGGGGGCTTCCGCAAAGCCGCCCGCCGGCCCCGTCCCGACGCCACGCCTACGACCGCTCCCAAAGCCAGCTAACATCCGTCCCCGGGCATCCCCTAGATCTCTGGATCGCCCCCGGTAAACGACGAGGAGGTTCATCTCCATTGCCCACCGATCGCCCGATGATTCGCCCGGGCTTCCTGCCCCCGCCCGCCTGATCCGAACCTCCCGCGCGAACGCCCGGTGGCAGCCGGCGAGGCGATAAGTAGACTCCCCTTCAGGCCCCCGACGATTTCAGGAGGGACCACGTGCCCACGGAGCCGTTCACCGACGCGCACCACGAGAGCTTCCGACGCTATCTGAGAGCACGCCGCCGGGGCGACCCGCGAGCCGTACTGGACGTGCTCAAGGAGGCCGAGGACAACCCCGCGCTGGCGCGCATGATCTACGCCCACCACCGGCTGGAAGAACAGGCCACGCCCCCCGGCGCCGCGCGCCTCCGAGCCCTCCGCCACTCGGCCCTCCGGCTCGCGCGCTCGGGCATCGTCCTGATGGCGCTGGCCTTCTTCGGCGCCCTCGGCCTGTCCCTCCTCCGCGGCTGGGACGAAAACCTTTTCGCCGGACCCTTCTACGCGGCGCAGGCATGGATCACCCTCGCTTTCCTCGCCGCGGGCGGCCTCGCCTACGTCCTCGGAGAACTCGCGGCCCTGGTCCCGGCCTACCGCTTCGGAATGGCCGAGGCCCGGGTCTTCGGCGGGGCCCTCGCGTGGGCGCAGATCCTCGTCGCCGCGTCCGCCTGTCTGCTGGCCCCGCCCGGCGCCATCATCGTCTTCCTTATCGCCCACGGCCTGCTCTTCCCGTAGACCATCCATAACGCGGGGGCGCCCGACTCGCGACGGGGGCCGCGGCGCCCCCACTCCGGGGGTGTGGGGCGCCACGAGCCCCGCTATGCTTCCACCACGCTCCCACAGGAGGAGAGATCCCGATGCGCGATGAATTCATCATCACCAGGCAGGGAAAGCAGTACTGCCTGTATGCCGGTTTGCTCGACGAGGCCCACACCCGCGGCCTCAGGTCCATGGACACCGAGCTGCTTCAGGTCCCCGACGACGACAACGGCAACGTAGCCATCGTCAAGGCCATAGCCGAGCTCCCGAAAGTGGACCGCGAGACCGGCCAGATCATGCTCGACCCGGAGACGCAGAAGCCCCTTATGGGCCGTTTCTCCGGCATAGGCGACGCGAGCCCGGAAAACGTGGGCAGGAACATCGTCCCCCACATCATCCGCATGGCCGAGACGAGGGCCAAGGCGAGGGCCCTGCGCGACGCCGTCAACGTCGGCGCCATCCCGTTCGAGGAACTGTCCGAGGCCGACGGCACCAACACCGCCCAGCAAGGCTCCCGCACCCAGCCCGGCCGCGGCGGTTCCTCCCAGCCCACCCCCATCCAGTCCGCACCATCCGGCCAGGCGTCCCGTTCCTCGGGCGACGGGCGCGACGAAGGCCAGGAGAAACGGACGCGAGAGCCGAAGGCGAGAAAGTCGCAGGTCGACCTGCTCAAGACCCTAGCCGTCGAGTGGCGCGGGGAAGGCGGCATCGAGCGCCTGGAGAACCACATCGGCAAGAAGCTGGGTTCGCTCACCAGGGCCGAGGCCGACGATTGGATCGAGCGACTCACGCCCGAAGAGAGGGCCGAAGGGGGCACCGGCTAACGGCGCCTATCGTCGACCGGCTCGCCGCGCATGTGCGCCGGTCCATCTATTGCCGGCCTCTAGCGACCGTTGCGCTGCCGCCATCCCTGCCGGTATAATTCGCCCTCGTCCGACAACAATCGGTGGAGCACTCCGGAACCAGGCCTGTGACGGGGCCCCGGAGCGAAACCGAGGAAGGTCGGGCGGTTAGACAAACACAACGAGACGGGAGCCCAGATCCCCTTGCTGGCCTCGGTTAAACCGGGCGTGCAGGCACGCTCCGGCATCCTCCGGATACCCCACCGCCGATCCGATCCCTGGCGCCCCACGCCGCCGAAACCGCGAACGTGCGTGTCCGTCCAACTTTTCGCGGGCGGGCCGACGAAGCCCGCCTCAATCCCCGCGGAGACGGCGCCCGAACGATGACGACCCCGCCCCCCGCGACCGCCGCTGCTTCGGGCCGCCGACTTCCGGACCAAAACGACCACATGAACGCCCTACAGATCATCGAAGCCGCCCGCAAGGCGGGCCTCAAGCTCGCCCTCAACGACGACAAGGACGCCGTGATGGCCGGCCCGCCGCACAAGATCACCGCGCGCATCCGGTCCTCTATCCGCCGCGAGAAGGACGAGCTGATGCGACACCTGCTCTTCCGAGAGGCCGTCGCTTACCTCCAGCAGAAGATCACCGGCCGGGGGATTAGCGTGGACGATCCCGCCGCGAAGGCCGCCGGCGACGTTTTCTCCGGAGACCTCGGTGCGTTCGACGAAGCATGGCGCGCCGGGGATCTAGACGCCTTCAAGGCTTTCCTCAGAGAACGTGTGAGGGACGCGGGACGTGCCCTGGCCGAGCATCAACGGGCCGCGCCATCCCCCGCATCACAGGGGGAGCCCCCCGATCAGCCCAATTTCCAGCAGACCCTCCCGGAGGCCTCGTGATGACTAGTATCTTCGCGCGATCCGCCAGAGCCCGCGTGCTCTTCCTCTGGCTCGCGCTGGCAGCGTGCCTCTCCCTGGCCCCCGGCTGCTCACCGGCCGCGGGTCGGGACGTCGCCGCCGACGCCCTCGACGCCGTCCGGCAGGCCGCCTCCTCCGGGGGCGCCGACGCCGGCGAACGGCCGTCGGACTCGGAGGAGGTCCGCGTCGCCCGCGCGGTGGACGGGGACACCCTGGAGATCTCCCCCGGCGTGGCCGGTCATACAGACGTCCGGCTCATCGGCGTGGACACCCCCGAGTCCGCCATCCCCGGAGAAACGCCCCAGCCCCTCGGCAAAGACGCCGCCGCGTTTACCGCCCGCGCGCTAGAGGGGCGAACGGTGGTCCTCACCTTCGACGAGGAGCTCGTGGACCCCTACGAACGCCTGCTCGCCTACGCCCGGCTCGCACAGGCCGACCACACCCACAACGAGCGTCTGGTCCGCCTCGGCCTCGCCCAGGTAGCGATCTTCGAGCCCAACGACGCCCTGGCGAGCGAGCTCTACGCCGCTCAGGACGCCGCCCGGACTTCGAGCTCCGGTATCTGGTCGCTGCCCACCCGCCAACAGTGTCGCCTCGCCGACCGCGGCAACGGCATCGGGGAAGGGTCGGTCGCGTGTTGAGGTTCGGCCCCACCGCCCGCCCCGGGCCCGGCGCACCCGGCCCCCGCCGCACGTGCCGCGCCCTCCCGCTCTTCCACGCCTACCCTTGGCCCTCGGTCCGACCGGTCGCGCAGCAAAACAGGGGTACCCGACATTGAGCGCCTGGCAGGTATCGCTGCTCCTCGCGTGCGGCGTCGTGATCCTCGCGTCCCCGATCCTCCCCCTCTGTTTGCGCGACCTTCGCCGCGAGCTGCGCCGCCGGCGCCGCAGGGCCGCTAGGCGCGCGGCCCTTTCTGAAAAACGTCGCACGCCGGGAGGGGCGTCTTGAGCGCTCTTGGGGTCCTCGCGCTGGTGGCCGTCGCGTTGCTCGTCGTCTGCGCGCTCGCCCAGATCCCCTACGGCGAAGAGGAACCCGCCCTGGCGGCGCCCACCGACGAGGGCGCCCGTCCGCATCGCGACTACCTCATCTCGCGCGGCTGGGACGTAGACGAGAACCTCGAAGCGGGACGGTCCGACGCGCCTGTCGGGCTACCGGTCGCCGCCTGGAACCGCCCCGACGACGGACTCGGCCCACACACCTTCGCGGACGCCCTCCTCCTGCAGCTCACGGAGGACGTCGAGCGGCTCGGAGGCTACGAAGCGTTCGCGAGCCTTTGCGACCTTAGCGAGAAGGGGGTCGAGAGATGAAGAAGTCGGATCTGGCGGGGGATGCGTCCCGGCTTAACAAGCCGGCTTCTCCGGGATCCTACCTGCGGCGCGGGGCCGCCCCCGGGGGCCGACCGGCCCCGCGCCGATGTCAACGAGACGAAAGGTAGTTGCTATGGACACCGAACCACGCCACACTGAGCAGCTCAACCTCACCGAGAACGCGGTCGCGGTTCTCAAGAAGCGCTACCTCAAGAAGAACGAGCGCGGCGAGGCGGCCGAGGAACCCATTGATATGTTCCGCCGCGTAGCCGGCGCCGTCGCCGAAGCCGAAGTGGACTTCGGCCTGGCCCGCGGGCTCTCCGGCGACGAGGCCCGCGCCGTCTTCGAGGAGACCGAGGAGCACTTCCTCGACCTCATGCTCTCCCGGAAATTCATGCCCAACTCCCCCACCCTGATGAACGCCGGGCGTGACCTCGGCCAGCTCTCCGCCTGCTTCGTGCTGCCCGTGGAGGACTCCATAGACTCTATCTACGACACCCTCAAGCACCAAGCCATCATCCACAAGTCCGGCGGCGGCACCGGCTTCGGCTTCAGCCGCCTGCGCCCCAAGAACGACGTCGTCTCCTCGACGATGGGCGTCTCTTCGGGGCCCGTCTCTTTTATGAGCGTCTTCGACGCCTCGACGGACAAGATAAAGCAGGGCGGCACCAGGCGCGGGGCGAACATGGGCATCCTCAGGGTGGACCACCCTGACGTCGAGGAGTTTATCGAGTGCAAGCGCGACAACGACGAGATAAACAACTTCAACATCTCGGTCGCCATCACCGACGAGTTCATGGAGGCCGTTCGTACCGATTCGGACTTCGCGCTCAAGAACCCCAGAAACGGCGAGG
>CADCUW010000107.1 GCA_902805985.1 uncultured Rubrobacteraceae bacterium | reverse complement strand
TCCGGCAGCTCGGGGAGTCGGACTAGAAGATCCTCTCCACTGGCCCGCCGTCGAGCGCGGCGCGCGCCGCCACCGCGACCCGGCGGAGGTAATCGTCCGTGTTCGGGACAAAGTCCGGGACGCTGACTCGGACCTCCGAGACCTCACCATCACGGTACTCCCGGGCCGGCGCGGAGCCCGAGGCCCCGAGCGCCCGCGCGTCGTCGAGCCCGATGTGGAGCACCGCCTCCACCTCCTCCCTCTGGAGCCGGAGGTTCCCCGGCGGGGTGTCGTCACGGAGGAGGAAGACGTCGTGAAACTCGCGGTCGAGGCCGCCTGGTATTTCCTGCTCCACGCGGCGCGTTCCGAGCGGCACGAGCCTGCCGGGATCTACGCGCAGCCCCAACTCCTCCTCGACCTCCCGCAGGCCGTCAACAGGTTCCTCTCCCGTCGCCAGGTGCCCGGCCGCCGTGACGTCCAGGTAGCCGGGCCAGGTGTCCTTCGTCGCGGCGCGGCGCTGCACGATCAGGTACGGCTCCCCGGAGTCGGAGCCGCAGATCCAGCAGTGAAAACACCGGTGCCACAGACCGCGCCGGTGCGCCTCGCTCTTCCACACGACCTGGCCGGTCCGCCCCCCTGATTCGTCCCGCACGTCGATCAACTCGTCCATGGGGCCAGGTTAGCATCTCGTCCCGGCCGGGGAACGTCACCTCCGCCTGGTCGGCGTCTCGCGTCCCCTCCGGCGCCCGAGGGCGAGGAGGATGGCGCCCAGGAGACCCGCGCCCGCGGCCAACCCCGCCTTCCTGGCGGCGCCGAAGTACATCTGGCGGAGTTGGGAGAGGGTATCGGACTGCTGGATGCGCTCGACGATCCTGCCGTCTTCGATCTTCGCGTAGTCGAACATGCTCGCCTCGTAGAAGCGGCCCGTCGGGGGCGCGCCGAAGAAGCGCCCCGAGTTCGTGCCCGTCACGGTGAGCCTCGCGTAGACCCTGTCGTCCTCGCTGACCATATCGTCTATGCGGGCGTTCAGGTCGGGGATGCCGCCGACCACCTTCTCCAGCGAGGTGACGGCCTCGGGGAGGTCGACCCATCCCGGGGTGAAACCGACGCAGATCTCCCGGTACCGTTCGGGGTCCACTACCTCGGGCAGGGCCGCGAAGTCCTGCGCGTTGAGCAACTGTATGTAGCGCGCGTACACCCGCTTGTTCTGCTCGCTCGTCACCCGCAACCCTTTCGTTGCTATCCGGACACGTATGTGAGTCTATCTCCCCAAAAGACCCGGCCCGCGTCGCTCGGCCGTTCGGCCGGGTTCTGGCCCGGCGGGAGGAGATCCCACGATCCGGGCGCGACACCGCACCACCTTAACGTCTAAGCTGGCGCAATCAACGTACCGTCGAAAGAAGGGGGACACGTGACCACCGTCGTCGTAGCCAGCTTTTTCGAGGAAGAGTTCGTCCGCCGCTTCCGGGAGGTAGACGACCGGCTGGAGGTCCTCTACCGGCCCGGCCTCGTCCCGCCGCCGCGGTGGGAGGGTGACCACAACGGCCCCGAGGTCTGGGAACGGACGCCGGAGGCGGAGAGAGAGTTCCTGGGCA
>CADCUW010000106.1 GCA_902805985.1 uncultured Rubrobacteraceae bacterium | reverse complement strand
ACGCCGAGGCGTAGGACCCGACGAGAGAGAAGGAGGCTGTATTACCGCTGAGTATGACACTAGACCCGGGGGCCGGCGCTAGCCAGGCCCCGGCCCTTCCCGGCATCCACCACCACGCCATCGGCTCGTTCGAGCCCGAGCTTGGCGGAAACCTCGCCGACGTGACCCTCGCCTACGAGACGTGGGGCGTCCTGAACGGACGCGCGGACAACGTCGTGCTGCTGACGCACGCCCTGACGGGCGACTCGCACGCGGCGGGGGGACCCTCGGCCGGCCACCGGCGCGGCGGTTGGTGGGACCCGATGATCGGCCCGGGGCGGCCCATAGACACCGAAGAATACTTTGTCGTCTGCTCGAACGTCCTCGGCGGCTGCGCGGGCAGCACGGGCCCGGCCTCTGTCGACCCCGAGACCGGGGAGACGTACGGCGCGAACTTCCCGGTCGTCACGATCCGGGACATGGTCCGCGCCCAAAAGCGCCTGCTCGATGGCCTCGGCGTGCGCCGCCTGGCACTCGTCATCGGTGGCTCCATCGGCGGCCAGCAGGCCTTGGAGTGGGCCGTCGAGTTCCCGGACTTCGTCGAGAAGGCCGCGCCCGTGGCGGCGACGGGGGCTCTAGGTCCGCAGGGCGTCGGGATGAGCGAGATCGGGCGCCGCGCCATCATGGCCGACCCGGACTGGCAGAACGGCTCGTACTACGGTACGGGAAGGAGCCCTGACGAGGGCCTCGCCATCGCCCGCACGGCCGGCATGATGACCTACCAGAGCGCCGCCGGCCAGTGGGAACGCTTCGGCCGCAGGCCCGCCGGACGCCCCGCGCTCTACCCGGAGTTCGGCGGCCGGTTCGAGATAGAGAGCTACCTCCACTACCAGGGCCGCGACCTCGTCGGCCGCTTCGACGCCAACTCCTACCTCTACCTGAGCCGCGCCATGGACCTCTACGACGTCGCGAAGGGCTACGACTCCGAAGAGGAAGCACTCTCCCGCGCCTCGGCCGACCTCCTCTTCGTCGGCATCACCAGCGACTGGCTCTTCCCCGCAAACGAGGTCAGGGACACGGCGGAGAGGGCCGGCAACGCCGGCGCCAACGCCCGCTACGCCGAGATAGTCACTCTAAGCGGCCACGACGCCTTCCTCAAAGACTGGACCGAACTCACGGAGGCGGTAAAACCGTTCATGACCAAGACCTGAGACCTGAAGCAGAGAACCTGAAACCTAGACAAAAGGAGCGACAAGATGGATACCACGGAGAACCAGGCGGCGGAGCGCGACCTCGGGTTCGACACGCTGGCGTTGCACGGGGGGCAGGAGCCCGACCCGACGACGACGGCGCGGGCGGTCCCGATCTACCAGACAACCTCCTACGTCTTTAACGACGCCGACCACGCGGCGAACCTCTTCTCGCTCGCCGAGCCCGGCAACATCTACACCCGTATCATGAACCCCACGACCGACGTCTTCGAGCAGCGCATGGCGCTTCTGGAGAAGGGCGTCGGGGCGCTCGCGGTCGCCTCCGGGCAGGCCGCAGAGACCTTGGCGATACTGAACCTCGCGGGTGCTGGGGACGAGATCGTCTCGGCCGCGGCCCTCTACGGCGGTACCTACAACCTCTTCCACTACACGCTCCCCAAGATAGGGATCAACGTCAAGTTCGTGGACTCCACGGACCCCGAGAACATCCGCCAGGCCATCACGGACAAGACCAAGGCCGTCTACGCCGAGACCGTCGGCAACCCGGCCCTCAACACTTTGGATATAGAGGCTACGGCCGCCGTCGCCCACGAGGCCGGCGTCCCGCTGATCGTGGACAACACCGTGCCCTCGCCCTACCTCGTCAACCCGCTCGTACACGGGGCGGACATCGTGGTCCACTCGGCGACCAAGTTCATAGGCGGGCACGGGACCTCCATCGGCGGCGTGATCGTTGACGGCGGCCAGTTTCCGTGGGATAACGGCCGGTTCCCCGGCTTCACCGAGCCCGACCCGTCCTACCACGGACTGGAGATCTACCCGACCCTCGGCGAGCTCTCGTTTATCTTGAAAGCCCGCGTCCAGATGCTCCGGGACTACGGCCCGGCCCTCTCCCCGTTCCACTCCTTCCTCTTCCTGCAGGGCCTCGAGACGCTGCCCCTGCGCATGGAGCGCCACTCCCAGAACGCGATGGCCGTCGCCGAGTTCTTGCAGGCCCACCCGAAGGTCACCTGGGTGAACTACCCCGGCCTCCCTGACCACCCGGGCTACGAGACGGCGAAGAAGTACCACCGCGAGGGGATGTTCGGCGCGATCCTCGGCTTCGGCATCGAGGGCGGCCTGGAGGCCGGCAAGGCGTTTATCAACCGCCTTGAGCTGCACAGCCTCCTCGCCAACATCGGGGACGCGAAGAGCCTGGTCATACACCCGGCCTCCACGACCCACTCCCAGCTCTCCGCCGAGGAGCAGCGCTCCACGGGTGTGACGGACGACTACGTCAGGCTCTCCGTCGGCCTTGAGTCCATCGACGACATCCTGTACGACCTCGACCAGGCGCTGAACGGGGCATGAAGGGGTCGTCAGACGCGAACCCCCTCGTAATAAAGTTCGGCGGCACCTCCGTCGGGGGCGGCGCGGCGTTCTCCCGCGCCGCCTCCATCGCCGCCGAGGCCGCCCGCGGGCGGCCCGTGGCCGTCGTCGTCTCCGCCATGAGCGGCGTCACCAACCTCTTGCTCGGCCACGCCGCCGGCGTCATTGACCGTGACGGGGCGGCGGCCGGGGAGCTGCGGGAGGCGCTCGCCGAGAGGCACCTTCGCGCCATACGGGAGGTCGTCGCACCGGAGCGCCGGGCGGAAGTCGAGCGGCGGGTCCTCGCGCTTCTCGACGGTCTCGTCGAGACGATAGAGCGGCCGGCCGAGAGCTTGAAGGCCCGCCGGGCCGGGATCGCGGTCTTCGGCGAACGCCTCTCCGCCGAGGTCCTCGCGGGCGCCATAGCAAGGGCCGGCGTACCCGCCGAGGTCGTCGCGGCCGACCCCATAGCCACCGACCGGCGCTTCGACGAGGCGGAGGTCGATGTAGGTGAGACCGAGAGGCGGTGCTCCCGGTACGTGGCGCCGGTCCTCGACGGGGGAGGGGTGGCGGTTGTTCCCGGGTTCGTGGGGCGGGCGCCGGACGGTTCGGCCACGACGCTCGGGAGGGGCGGGTCCGACCTCTCGGCCACCGTGATCGGGCGCGCGCTCGGGTCCAGGGAGGTCTGGATCATGTCGGACGTAAACGGCGTGCTGGACGCGGACCCGCGCCTGGTCCCGGACGCGATGCTCATGCCCCGCCTCTCCTACCACGAGGCCCACACCTTCGCGGGGCTTGGCGCCAAGGTCCTCCACCACAAGACGATGGAGCCCGCCGCAGAGGCCAGGATGACGGTGCGCGTGCGCAATACCTTCGCCCCGGACACTCCCGGCACGCGCATCTCGGCCGACTTCGCCGACGGCGACGGCGTCCGCTGCGTAGCGCTGCGCCGCAGGGTGCCGATGGAGATACCGTGCGCCAACGGCCGCCGCAGCGAGACGGCTATGGTCGTGTGTATCGGATCTCCCTCAGAGAGGGACCTGAAGCTCGGCCTGCGTCTTCTCAGAAAAGCCAAGATACGCTTTCTGCACGCCGGCTTCGCCGCGGCGGGCCTCGTCTTCGTCGTGGACGGGGAGCGGGGCGAGGACGCCCTGCGGCTGCTGCACGGTTCCCTGGTAACGGCCGACGCCGGGGTCGAGGAGGTCGCTTGAGGCGGCTCGAGATCGTCCAGATCGGGCTCGGCCACGTCGGTCGCGCGGTCGCCCAGATCGTGCTCGAAGAACGCAAACGCCTGCTCGAACGCCGCGGCGTCGAGGTCCGCTACCGCGCCGTCTCGGACACCTCGGGGGCGCTTGTAGGCGAGGACCTGCTGCCCCAGGCCGTCAGGCTGAAGGAGGACGGCGGCCGCCTCTCCGAGCTCGGCACGGTGCCGCTTGAAGACGTCCTGCGTTCGGAGCCAGAGCCAGGCTTCACGCGGGTCGTGGTTGACGTCGCGGTTCACGGGGGGACGTTCGACCTCGATCTGCTCGGGATAGAGAACGGGTCTTACCTCGTGCTCTCCAATAAGGGGCCGCTCTCGGGGAGCACGGCCGAGTACGAGCGGCTCGTCAATGAGGTGCCCGACAGGCTCTGGCACGAGGCCACCGTAGGCGCCGGGATGCCTATCATCTCGACCCTTGGCGGTCTGATCGAGACGGGTGATGAGATCCTGGAGATACAGGCCAGCCCCAGCGGAACGTTGGGCTTCGTGATGAGCGCGGTCGAGGCCGGCCGTTCGTTCTCGGAGGCCGTCCGCGAGGCGGTCGAGCTCCACTACGCCGAGCCGGACCCCCGCGACGACCTCTCGGGGCTCGACGTTGCCAGAAAGGCGATCATCCTGGCCCGGATGATGAGGCGCCGGATCGAACCGGAGGAGATCCCGTACGAGTCCCTCGTCCCCGAGGGCCTCGAAGACGTCCGCCTGGACGAGTTCATGGCCCGCCTCCCGGACCACGACGAGGCGTTCGCCGCCCGCATGAAGGCGGTGAAAGACCACCACATGCTCCGCTACCTGACGAGCATCCCGAAGGAAGGTCCCGTGACGGTCGGCCTCGCGGAGACCCCGGTCGAGAGCCCGTTCGGTCCCATAAGCGGCCCCGAGAACGTCTTCGACTTCCGCACGCGCCGCTACTCGGATGTTACCCTCACCGTGCGCGGCCCGGGCGCGGGCCCCGAGCGCACCGCGAGCGGGGTGGTCTGGGATCTGCTGGACATCGCCCACAGGGCGCTCAAAGACGACTAATAGACCGAAAGGGAGGCTGAGATGGACGAAGGATACACGGTGGCAGTGGTTGGGGCGGGACTGGTCGGGGACCGGATCGTCGCCGAGCTCAGGCGCCGAAACTTCCCCCTGAAGGACCTCCGAATACTCGCTCGCAGCGCCAGGACCGCGACGCTCGCCGGCGAGGAGTTCGACGTCGGGGTGGCGGAGCCCGAGGCGTTTGAGGGTGTTGATATCGCCTTCTTCGCCGGCACCGAGGGCGAGAAGGGTGCCGCGGTCCAGCTCGCGGGGGAGGCCATCTCACGGGGCGCGGTCGTCATAGACAACGGCAGCGACTTCAGGCTGGACCCCGACGTGCCGCTCGTCGTGCCCGAGGTCAACGCGGAGGCGGCCACGGACCACGACGGCCTGATCGCCAACGCCAACTGCTCCACGATCCAGATGGTCGTGACGCTCGCCCCGCTCTCGCGCGAGTTCGGACTAGAGAAGGTGGTCGTCTCGACCTACCAGGCGGTCTCCGGCTCGGGCCGGGGCGGGGTGGAGGCGCTCGAAGACGGGCGCGAAGGCGTCTATCCCAAGCCCATAGACCGCAACGCCATCCCGCTTATCGGGGGTGTTGGCGACGACGGGTACACCACCGAAGAGACAAAGATGCGCCTGGAGACCCGCAAGATCATGGGCCTCCCCGACCTCGAAGTCCACGCGACCGCGGTCCGCATCCCCGTTCATACAGGCCACTCCGAGAGCGTCTACGTCGAGCTCGGACGCGAGGCGAACCTCGAAGATGTCCTCGAAGCGTTCCGCGCTGCCCCTGGCGTAACCTTCTCCGGCGACGCGGACGACTTCCCGACGCCGCTCGAGGCGGCCGGTGATCCGAACACGCTCGTGGGCCGCGTGCGCGTTGAGGGCAACGTCGTGCAGTACTGGTGCGTCTCGGACAACCTGCTCAAGGGCGCGGCGACAAACGCCGTCCAGATCGCCGAAGAGCTCGTCGGCGTCCGCGTCTAGGCAAGGGTGTCAGGCACTCGGGTTCGCGAGGCGTCCGAGGCGGACGTCCCGCTCATCCTCTCGCTTATCCGGGAGCTCGCCGAGTACGAGAAGCTCTCCCGCGAGGTCGTGGCGACGGAGGAGGGGTTGCGGGAGAATCTCTTCGGAGGGCGCCGGTACGCGGAGGTCCTGATCGGGGAGCACGACGGGGTCCCGGCCGGCTTCGCGCTGTTCTTCCACAACTTCTCGACGTTCCTCGGCAAGCCCGGGATCTATCTGGAAGACCTGTACGTGCGCCCCGAGTTCCGGGGCGCCGGGATCGGGAAAAGGCTGCTGGTCCAGCTGGCGCGACTCGCCAGGGAGCGCGGGTGCGGCCGGCTCGAGTGGTGGGTCCTCGACTGGAACGCGCCCTCTATCGGATTCTACGAGAAGCTCGGGGCGGTTGCCATGGACGACTGGACGGTCTACCGGCTGACCGGCGCGGCGCTCGATGAGCTGGCGACCGGGACGTAGTTTTTGATGCCGGGCGCCACGACTCGCTATACTGGAGGCCGTGGCGGGCGCTGTCCCCGAGACGGGACGAGAGGAGTACGGTCATGGCCGAGGAGCAGGAGAAACGGTCCTTCTGGCAGCGGTTGTTCAGCACGAACAAACGCTCCGCGCGGGAGGAGAGGGTCGTCGGGTACATCGTGCACAGGATCGGGGAGGGCGCGAGCCTGCGTGAGGTGACGCAAGAGGAGTACGTGCGCCGCAACGCCTCGCCGGCAGAGGTAGAGGAGATCTTGCAGAACCCCAAGCTCCTCGAATCGGCCCACGAGAACATGAGGGAGGACTTCGGCTCCGGCGAGCTCGACCCGCGCCGCCGGCCCGAGTAGCGGCGGACCAAACATCTCCCGGGCGGTATAATTCCCTCCGTTGCGAGCTGTCAGATGGAGGCCGGATGCCGATCTACGAGTACAAGTGCGAGAACGATCACGTCTTCGACGTGATGCAGAAGATGTCCGACGACCCCCTGACCACCTGCATCGAGTGCGGGGCCCCGGTCCGCAAGGTCCTCCAGCCGGTCGGCATCTCCTTCAAGGGCTCTGGCTTCTACTCCACGGACTACAACAGCAAGAAGGGTCCCAAGGAGCCCGCAGCATCCACAAACGGCGACTCCAAGTCGGACACTAAAGAGAAGAAGCCCGCGGAGAAGTCCTCGGATAAACCCGCGGCGTCGTCTAAATCCTCCGGAACAAAGGACTGACCCTCGTGGCCCGCGGCGCAGACCTGCCGCGCGACGAGGCCCGCCGCGACGGCCCCGTCCGCCGGGCCTTCCGCGTCGCCGTACTCGGCGTCACCCTCCTCTTCGTCGTCGCGGCCCTCGCCATCTCCTGCGCCCTCGTCGTCTACACCGCCTACAGCCACGACCTCCAGAACGGCGTCTTCGCACTCCTCCTGGCCGTCCTGAGCGCCCAGATCGCCATAAACTGGTTTCTGTGGAAGGACGAGGAGGAATAAGGTTTTGAGGTTCGAGGTCTTCAGGCATTAGGTAAGTTCTCTTTCCGACGGGCCCGGCGCCCCCCGCAAACGACGCGAATAGGACCCAGAACACCAGTCTCGAACCACAACATAAGCCCGCTAGCGGCGGCCGCGCACCGCACATCTAGCCAGAACCTAACGCCTGAGATCTCGAAACCTCCCCTGAAAAGTCCTGCAAAATTAGCCTCATCTTCTACTTCAGGTGGCCTGGACAGTCTGTGGGGTCGTCTCGTATAGTAGCCGTTGTCGAGGATGGATCGACGGGGAGAACAGGCG
>CADCUW010000105.1 GCA_902805985.1 uncultured Rubrobacteraceae bacterium | reverse complement strand
TGTATTGACTTGTCTGTATCTGTATGTTTAGATTCTGGAAGGCTCGTCGGACGAAAAAGGGGCGGCATGGAGACTCGCATCAGGGAAATCAGGGCGGAGAGGGGCTGGACGGTTCGCCGGCTAGCCGAAGAGAGCGGGGTGGACAAGAACACGGTATCGGATGTGGAACGAGGGGTGAGGAATCCGAACCCGATAACCATGCACAAGCTTGCCGAAGCCCTAGGGGCAGAGGTCGTGGACCTCTTCCCAAAAGCCCAAGAAGCCCCGCGGCCGCTTGAGCAGCCCCCCACGACGAGCCCCGAAGTTCGGGAATGGCTGATGGAACAGGGCGCGAAGTTCGCGGTCATGTCGGACGCTGAGTTCTCGGAACTGGTCCTGAACATGGAGGCCGGAACGCAAGAAAACGACCTGCTAGAGGGAATTGAGCGCCTCGTGGAGAAGATCACCGAGGAAGATCTGAGCGTAGAGCGCGCCCTCATGCGAGAGTTCGCGCAAGGCGGAAACCTGTTCCCGAACACGCCCGACGGGCCGGACGTGGTGAAACGTGCCTTCGCGCGACACAAAGCGGTCATGCGGCTGAGGCGGGCGCTGGCCGACAGATATCAGGTGTTCAGACGGAGCCTAACGAACTACTCGATGAGACTCTTCGATGCGGGTCAGACCTCCGACTTCCTAGTCCACCCTAGGCTCGCAGAGACCATGCGCCGACAGCTGCTCGAGGAGGCGTTCGCGGAGGAAGGCGCGGCGTGATCGAAGCAAGAGAATGGGGCGTGCGACCAACACGCCCCGGATCCAAACCCCTACGCCATAGGAGGTTCTTAATGGAAAGTATAGACGATAGCCGCGGGCGGTGCATCCGTAAATTCGGCGAGGAGGCGGTATTGCCGGCCCTTCGCGAGGCCTTCGGACAACGCCCCGAGTGGCAGGGATTCGACGCCCACCAGCTCTCCGTTCTCCTGTACCTGCGCGGCTACCTCTCGACGCCGCCGGAGGACCTCGACGTCGAGTCAGCCCTGACGTTCGCCCTCGAGGATTGGGAGGGCGCCGCGTGAGTGGTGCGAAGGCTGCGGCGGCCGACTACCACCGCGGCGGATGGTGCCCCATCCCGATCAAGAAGGCCTCCAAGCAGACCGCCCTCGCCCGGCTCGCCCCGTACCTGGAGCGGCGAGCCACGGTCGAGGAGCTGCGCGCGTGGTCCTGGTCGGGAGTGGGCATAGTCACGGGGCGAGTCTCTGGCGTCCTCGTCCTGGACGTGGACGGCCCCGAGGGCGAAGCGGAGCTCCGCAAGCACGGCCACCCGCCGACGCCGATGGTGAGGACCGCAAGCGGGGGGCTGCACCTCTATTTCAGGCACCCTGAGCACGACGTCCGCACCGGGATCCGGGTAGCCCCCGGCCTCGACGTGAAGGCCTCAGGCGGCTACGTGGTGGCGCCGCCGTCCGTGGGTGCCAACGGCAGGCCCTACGAGTGGGTCGTCTCGACCGAAGAGGCCGAACTAGCGGACCCCCCGGAGTGGCTGATGCGCCTCCTCGGGCCTCGCGAGCGCAAAGGCGCGGCGCCGGCGGTCGGCGAGCAGATACCGCAGGGC
>CADCUW010000104.1 GCA_902805985.1 uncultured Rubrobacteraceae bacterium | reverse complement strand
CGCGACAGGCAGCGGGACGCGGACGCGGCCCGCCGGAAGAGCTCGGAGTCCGGCGGCGAACGGTCGCGCCTGGCCGCCGAGCTGGACAGGCTTCGCGCGCGGCTTGCCGGCCTCGGGGCGGATGGGCGGGCATCGGTGTCGGAGGAGGGCCTCGCGCGCCTGCGGCGCGTCGTGGGCGAGATCGGGGCCAGAGGAGGAGACGGACCCGGGGACCGGGTGCGGGATCTTGCATCAGGGGCAACCGGCGCGCTCGGGCGGGCGGAGGCGTGCTTTGAGGGCGTGAGCCGCAGGCGCGGTGAGCTGGCCGCCGCCGTCGGCCGGGCGGAGTCGCGGGTGCGGCGTCTGCGGGCGGCCGAGCCCGCCAGCGAAGGCACCCGGCTCTACGAGGTCGTGCGCCCCAGGCCAGGTTTCGAGGCCGCCGTGGAGGCCGCCCTCGGGGACCACGGCGCCGGCGTACTCGCCGAGAACCTCGACGAGGGCGTGCGCCTGCTCTCCGAGACCGACCCGGTCGCCCTGCGCCTCGACGCCGAGCACGCGGGCGGCGACGGCCCCGGGCGGCCCCTGCTCGAGTGCGTCGAGGTCCTCGACGGCCACTACGCCGGCGCCGTCGAGCGGCTCCTGGGCGGCATCTTCGTCGTGGACCATCCCGCCGAAGGCGCCAACCTCAACGGCCACGTCGCCGTGACCACCGACGGCCTCCGCCTGACCCGCACCAGCGTCAGCATGAAGTCCACGGCCGGCAACTTCGCCCGCGAGGCGCGCCTCGCCTCTGAGCTGGATCTCCTCGAAGCGCTCAAGAACGGCCCGGGTGGGACCCTCTACGACCTGCGGGACGGCATCCAGACCGCATCCGAACGCCTGGCCGCCGTCTCCGAGGATCTCCAGGTTCTCCGCGGCCTTCACGAACGCACCCTCCGCGCGCGCCGCTCCCTCGATTCCGACGCCGGCCGGCGCCTGGCGGCTGCCGAGGGCGCCCGGCGCCGGCTCCTCGCACGTGAGCTGGAAGCCGGGGAGATCTCCGGCAGGATCTCCGACACCGAGCGCTCCCTCTCCGAAGCCCAGAAGACCGCCGCATCCGACCGCGATGCCTCGGACCGGGCCACCACCGCCGTCGAGGCCGCCCGTGCCGCCGCGGCAGACCTGGACCGGCGCCTGCGCTCCCTCCGCGCCGCGATCTCGGACGGCAAGAACCGCCAGAACGCCCTCTCCGGGAGGCTGCGAAAGGCATCCGCAACCGGCGGCGAGGCCCCCGACGAACTGGCAAAACGCGCCGCCGACCTCTCGACTTCCCTGCTCGCGACGGTGCGCGAGCGGCGTAGCGGCCTGCGCCGCGCCCGCGCAGAGCTCTCAGAGACCCACCGCCGGGTCTCTGAGGAGCGCTCCCAGCTCTCGCGCCGGGCCGTCGAGGTCGCAGGTGAGCTGGCGACCGCCCGGGCCGAGGCCGCCCGCTTCGCCGAGGAGGTCGCCCGGGCCGAGGCCGCCTCCGAAGGTTCCGCCGAGGAGATCCAGACCGAGTGGGGCAGCACCCTCGACGCCGCCCGCGCCGAAGCGGAGAAGCACCCCGAAGACACCGACGCCGAACGCCAGACCCTGGCCCGCCGGCTCAAACGCTTCGGCGACGTCAACCTCCTCGCCCTCTCCCAGGAAGAGCACCTCCGCGAACGCCACGAGTTCGTCGCCGCCCAGCGCGCCGACGCCGAAGAGGCCGCCACCGAGCTTAGCCGCATAATACAGTCAGTGGATCGAGAGATAGAGGTCAGGTTCTCGGCTACGTTCGGGCGGGTTCGGGGGGCATTCGGGGAGATCGTGCCGAAGATGCTCGCGGGGGCTTCCGGGACGCTGGATCTGTCGGAGGAGGGGGTGGAGGTCGGCATCCGGCTCGGGCGCAAGGGCTGGAGGCCTCTGCGGGTGCTCTCGGGTGGGGAGCGGGCGTTGTTGGCGCTCTCTTTCCTCTTCAGCATCTTCTTGAGCCGCCCGACGGGCGGGTCGGGGGCCTTCTGCATCCTGGATGAGGCCGAGGCCGCGCTGGACGACGTTAACCTGGCGCGTTTTCTCTCTGTGGTAGACTCTCACCGCTCCGGCGGACAGTACCTGCTGGTCACCCATCAGAAACGGACGATGGCCGCGGCGGACGTCCTCTACGGGGTGGTTCAGGACGCGTCCGGGGCCACCACTGTCGTATCGAAACGTTTGCAGGGAGAAGAAGAAGTCGCCCATGGCGCGCTCTTGGCGTAATTTTTTCAGACGTAGCCCGGATCAACCCGAAGCCCAGGCACCCACCGTTACCGAAGCCCCCGCCGAACAGGAGGACTCCGGTAACGGCGCCGTCGCGCCCGTGGCCGAGCCCGCCGAACCGGACGCTTCGAGCGTCGAAGACGTCGGCGGGGAGGAGCCTCTGCCCGTAGAAGAGGAAGAGGCCCTTCCCGAAGAGATCACCGAGCCTGTAACCTCTGAGCCCGACCCGGTGGAACCGCCGGTGGAAGAAGTGCTGGACTCCGACGAGGTCGAGGAGGCCCTTCCCGAGCCGACCCCCATCGAGGGGGCGCCCAGCGCGGCGGCCGCGGCGGAGGAGCAGGAGACGTCCGGGTGGTTCGGGCGGCTGCGGCGGGGGCTCACGCGGAGCCGGGAGTCGTTCGTCGGGCAGCTCAACGCGGCCGTGGCGGAGTTCAAGGACGCCGAGGACGAGGAGTTCTGGGAGAGGGTCGAGGAGATCCTCGTCTCCTCAGACGTCGGGGTGCCGACGACCGCCAAGCTCGTCGCACAGCTTGAACAGGAGGCGTTGCGCCGGAACGTCACGAGCGGCGCCGAGCTGAAGAGGCTCATGGTGGAGCACGCGACCCGCATGCTCGAGGGCCCGGTCGAGCTGGACATCTCGCACAAGCCGACCGTGATCCTGATGGTCGGCGTCAATGGTACGGGTAAGACGACGACCATCGGCAAGCTCTCGCGCTTTCTGCCGGGGACGACGATGTTCGCCGCCGGCGACACGTTCAGGGCGGCGGCCATCGAGCAGCTCCAGCAGTGGGGCGAGAGGACCAACACGCCCGTCATAGCCCGGGAGCGGGGGGCGGACGCCGCGGCCGTGGCCCACGAGGCCGTCGAGACGGCCAGGCGCGAGGGCGTGGACGTGCTGCTCATAGACACGGCCGGCAGGCTGCACACCAAGGTCAACTTGATGGCCGAGCTCGACAAGGTGCACCGCGTCATCGGTCGATTACTGCCAGGGGCGCCGCACGAGGTCCTGATGACCGTCGACGCGACGACGGGCCAGAACGGGCTGCGCCAGGCCAAGATGTTCCAGGAGGTGGCGGGGCTCACCGGCATCATCCTGACGAAGTTGGACGGAACGGCCAAGGGCGGCATCGCGCTAGCCATCGCCAACGAGGTTGGCGTGCCGATCAAGTTGATCTCCGTCGGCGAGAAGGTCGAGGACCTGCACCCCTTCGACGCCAGGGAGTTCGCCGAAGCATTGTTTGGAGACCTCTAGATGTTCGATACCTTAGGCGACAGGTTAAACAAGGCCCTCGACGGCGTCCGCGGCAGTGGCAACCTCACTGAGGACCAGGTAAAGAAGGTAACGCGGGAGATCCGTCTGGCCCTGCTGGAGGCGGACGTCAACTACGGTGTCGTGAAGGAGTTCGTCTCCAACGTGCGCGAGCGGGCGACGGGGGCCGACGTCTCGAAGGCCCTGAGCCCCGGACAGCAGGTCGTCAAGATCGTCAACGAGGAGCTGGCGAACCTGATGGGTGGCACCTCCCACAAGCTCTCCTTCGCCTCCAGGCCGCCGACGGTCGTGATGCTCGCCGGGCTCAACGGCCACGGCAAGACCACGACGGCCGGCAAGCTCGCGCTCTTCGTGCGCAAGCTCGGTAAGAACCCGTACCTCGTGGCCTGCGACACATATCGTCCGGCGGCCATCGAGCAGTTGCAGCAGATCGGGCGCGAGCTCTCCGTGCCGGTCTACACCGAGGGGACGGGGCCGAAGCCCGAGGAGATCGCCGAGCGCGGGATCAAGGAGGCCAGAGAGGGCGGGTACGACTTCGTCATCGTGGACACGGCGGGCAGGCAGGTCGTCGACATGGACATGATGGAGGAGATCAAGCGCGTAAGAAGCGTCTCAAGGCCCCACTCCGTCCTGCTGGTCCTCGACGTGGTAACGGGCCAGAACGCCGTGGACGTCGCCCAGGCCTTCAAGGAGTACGCGGACTTCGACGGGATGGTGCTTACCAAGCTCGACGGCGACGCCCGTGGCGGAGCCGCGCTGTCGGTCGTCTCGGTAACGGAGCGTCCGATCCGGTTCGCCTCCGAGGGCGAGAAGATGAGCGAGTTCGACTACTTCTACCCCGACAGGATGGCCGGGCGCATCCTGGGTATGGGCGACGTTATGACGCTCATCGAGAAGGCCGAGCAGCAGATGGACCGGGAGGAGGCCCAGGCCGACGCCCAGCGCATGATGAGCGGCAAGTTTACGTTCGAGGACTTCCTCAAGCAGATGCAGATGATCAAGAAGATGGGCCCGATCAGTGGCCTGCTCGGCATGATCCCGGGCCTCGGCAAGCAGCTTAAGGACGTAAACATAGACGACAACCAGCTTGCGAGGGTCGAGGCTATGGTAACCTCCATGACCGTCAAGGAGCGCCGCAACCCGAAGTTGTTGCAGAATCCGAGCCGGGCGCGTAGGATCGCCCGCGGCTCCGGCGCGACCCAGCAGGACGTGCAGAAGCTCGTCAAGCAGTTCGGCGAGATGCAGAAGATGATGAAGCAGATGGGCAAGGGCGGCGGGATGCCGAAGATGCCCGGAATGCCCGGACGCAGGTAGAGAAGTTCGAGAGGAGAAGGTATGGCGGTAAAGATAAGGCTCGCGAGGCACGGCTCGAAGGGGAACCCCTTCTACAGGATAGTGGTCGCCGACGCCCGGAGCCCACGCGACGGCGCGTTCATAGAGCGCATAGGCACCTACGACCCGCAGGCCGAGCCTTCGGCCATCACGGTCGACGAGGACAAGGCTAAAGCCTGGATCGGCAAGGGCGCGCAGCCAACCGATCAGGTGCGCAACCTGCTCAAGATCTCCGGCGTCCTCTAGGCGTCTTCGTGGACCGGCTGCAGAACCTCCTCGTCCTCCTCGTCCGCCCCATAGTGGACGAGCCCGACAGGGTAGAGGTCGAGGCCAGCGAGTCCGACACGCGCGTCGACCTGGAGCTGAGGGTCGCCCCGGACGACATCGGGAAGGTCATAGGCCGGGGTGGGCGTACGATCCGGGCCATCCGCACGGTCGTGAAGGCCGCCTCGGTGAAGATCGGCAAGCGCGTGAACGTGGAGGTCGCGGACTAGCCCCCGTGGCCGACCTCAAAGACCCGGTGAACATCGGGACCGTTGTCGGCACCCACGGCGTCCGCGGCACCGTCCGCGTCAGACCCGCCGGCACCGGCGAACACCTGCGCGAGGGCATCTCCCCGGAAGTCGCCGGAACGCGTCGTGCCATCAAGAACGCCCGCGTTACCCCGAAGGGCTTTCTCCTGGACCTCAAGGGCGTGAACGACCGTCGCGCGGCGGCGGCCCTCAGCGGGGAGGCCCTACTCCTCGACCGTTCGGAGCTAGACGGCCCCGGTGAGGACGAGTTCTACGTGGGAGACCTCGTTGGCCTGTCGGCGGTTGACGGGGCGGGCGGACGCCTCGGCGAGGTCGCGGAGACTTTCGAGACCGCGGCGCACGAGGTGCTCGTGGTTCGCACGCCCGCCGGCGACGTCCTCGTGCCGTTCACCATGGAGCACGTACCGGGCGTAGACCTGCAAGCGGGCCGCGTCACCGTGCGCCCGCCGGAGTAGGGCTTGAGGAATATCGACGTCTTCTGCGTCTTTCCCGAGGCGGTCGACGCTGCCCTGAGGGTCGGCGTCGTTGGAAGGGCGATCGAGCGTGGCGTGGTCGGCTACCGGAGCTTCGACCTGCGCCAGTTCTCGCGCGACGGCCGCATCGACGACATGCCCTACGGGGGCGGCGCCGGGATGGTCGTCCGCGTGGACGTCGTGGCCCGCGCCTTCGAGGAGGTCTACGGGGTGCCGGCGAGGGAGGTCCGTAAGTCGCGCCGGGTGGTTCTTACGGAGCCGGTCGGGCGGCCGATGGCGCAGGGGTACGTCGAGGAGGTGGCCTCCGGGCCGGATCTCACGGTCGTCTGCGGGCGGTACGGTGGGGTGGACGAGCGGGTGTGGACGGAGCTCTGCACCGAGGCCGTGTCGCTGGGAGATTTCGTGCTCTCTGGCGGCGAGATCGTGGCCGCGGCACTCGCCGACGCGGTCGTCCGGCGGCTGGACGGGGTGCTCGGCAACGCGGAGAGTCTGGTCGGGGAGTCGTTCTCCGGCGAGGGCTTTGTGGGACCCCCGATGTACACGCGGCCCGCTCTCTGGGATGGAGAGGAAGTGCCCGGCGTGCTATTATCCGGCAATCACGCGGAGATCCGCGCCTGGCGCGAGCGGCAGTCTCGGACCAGGGCGCGGGCGAAGGAGACCGGCCGCCGGTCTCCTTGAACGTTCGCAGGGACACCCACGAGAGGAGAAAACATGATAACCAGCGAGAATTTGCAGCAGAGGGACGTCGTCTTCAAGCCGGGCGACACGGTGAAGGTTCACTACCGCGTCATAGAGGGCAACCGCGAGAGGGTACAGGTCTTCGAGGGCCTATGTATAGCCCGCAAGGGCGGGGGCATCGACGAGACCTTCACCGTCAGGAAGAATTCCTTCGGGGTCAACGTCGAGAGGATCTTCCCTCTCCACTCCCCGAAGATAGCGGACATCCAGGTCTCCCGCCGGGGCGCGGTGCGCCGGGCGAAGCTCTACTACATCCGCGACAAGGTCGGTAAGAAGGCCCGCGTCAAGAAGGCCCGCTAGAACCGGGCAAGCCCCGCAGGACCTTGCGTAGCCGCCGGACGGACGAGGGCGCCCTCTACGCCTTCGATGCCGCCTGGATGCTGGAGCGGGGGGGACCTTTAGCGGGCGCCGACGAAGCCGGCCGCGGGGCGCTAGCCGGTCCTCTGGTCGCCGCCGCCGTGGTGCTCGGACCCGGGCCGATCTCCGGCCTCAACGATTCCAAGGCGCTCGCCGCGGCCCGCCGGGAGGAGATCTTCGTCGAGGTCCTGCGCCGGGCCGAGGCCGTCTCCGTCGTCGCGTTCCCGGCGTGGTGGATCGACCGCCACGGTGTAGGCCGCGCCAACCGGGAGGCCCTCACCCGCGCAATCGACGCTTTGAGGCCGCGCGCCGGCTGCGGCCTCGCCGACGGCAACCTGAAGCTGGGGCCGGAGATCGAGAGCCTCCCGAGGGCGGACGCCCGGAGCGCGGCGGTCGCCGCTGCGAGCGTGGTCGCGAAGGTTTTGCGTGACGGCGCGATGCGGACGCTGGCGACGGAGCACTCCGGGTACGGCTTCGACCGTCATGCCGGGTACGGCACGCCAGGCCACCGGCTCGCCCTCGCCGAGCTCGGCCCCTGCCGGGTCCACCGCCTGAGCTACGCCGGGGTCGGGGCCTGAACAACCGGGCCACCGGCGGGCTCGGGGAGGAGATAGCGCGCCGTTACCTGGCCCGAAAAGGCTACGAGATCGTGGAGAGCAACTACCGCACCCGCCGCGGTGAGCTGGACGTGATCT
>CADCUW010000103.1 GCA_902805985.1 uncultured Rubrobacteraceae bacterium | reverse complement strand
GCGTGACGGACGCATCCGCGTCCTCTGTGGTGTGCCCCAGCAGATGATTCAGCGCCCCGTTCGCGAGTTCCAGGGTCGCCTGCTCCTCCGTGTCCGTGAACTCAAGGTTGAGAGTAAGCCGTGTCCCACTCGCCTTCGGCCCGTTGAGCCTGACACCGAGGTAGTTGAAGAAGAGGTCCAGGCTCATAGCCCTGACGCTATCCGGACTCGCGGTGTTCGGCGCCGGGAGCTTGACCACACCATCGCGCAGCTCTTTCGCGCCCGTGAGATAGAAGTTGCGCCAGGGACCCGCCTCTGACTGGTAGCCCATCTGCTCGAGGGTGTCGGCCTGCAATCCGCGAGCCTCCGCGTTGCCCGGGTCGGCGAACACGACATGATTTATGACCTCGGCGACCCAGCGATACTCGCCGCGTTCGTACGCGGAGCGTGCCTTCTCCAGCGTCGCTTCGGCGCCGCCCATGAACTCTACGTAGCGCTTGGCCGCCTCCTCGGGCGGCAGCGTGTGGAGGTTCGCCGGGTTGCCATCGAACCAGCCCAGATACTTGACGTAGGTCGCCTTGACGTTATGGTTGACCGTTCCGTAGTAGCCGCGAAGTGCCCAATGGTGGGCGATTTCGTCTGGTAGCTCGACCATCTCGGCAACCTCGACCGGCGTGTGGCCGTGGTTGGCCAACCGTAGGGTTTGGTCGTTGATGTAGCGGTAAGCGTCCCGGCCCTTTCGCAGCATCTCGAGGACGCGGTCGGTGCCCCACACGGGCCAGTGGTGCATGCCGTACATCACTTCGGTCTTGTGGCCCCACCGGTCGATGGTCTCGTTCAGGTAGCGGGACCAAGCCTGCGGGTCGCGGATGGCCGCCCCGCGCAGGGTATAGGTGTTGTGCAGCGTGTGGCAGCAGTTCTCTGCCGCGGTCAGCGCGCCCAGTTCCTCGATGAACCAGTGCATCTCGGCCGGCGCCTCCGTGTCCGGCGCGAGCAGGAACTCGAAGGTCAGGCCGTCGATCGTCATCCTCTGCCCGGTCTCCGTGATCTCATCGGTAGGCGGTATCAGGGTGATCGTTCCGACTGACGTGGTCATGCCCAAGCCGGTGCCGACCTGGCCTTTGGGATCGGGCGCAAGCAGGTTGCCGTACATGTACGTGGCCCGCCGGCTCATCGCGTTGCCCGCCGACACGTTCTCAGCGACGGCCGCCTCCAGGAACCCGACCGGGGCGACGATCTTGACCTTGCCTGTGGCGACGTCGTCTTCGGAGACGACTCCTTTCACGCCGCCGAAGTGGTCGACGTGGGTGTGCGAATGGACGACGGCCACCACGGGTTTGCGGGGGCGGTGGGCAAAGTACAGTTCGAGGGCCCAGCGCGCGGCCTCGGTCGTGATGAGCGGATCGAAGACGATCAGCCCGGTGTCACCCTCGACTATCGTGAGGTTGGAGAGGTCCGCGTTGCGGACCTGGTACAGACGGTCGGTGACCTTGAAGAGCCCTCCCTTGAGCACGAGCTGCGACTGTCGCCACAGGCTCGGGTTCACGGTGTCCGGTGCGGGGGAGCCCTCCTCGATGAACGAGTATTTTTGCGTGTTCCATACTTCGCTACCGTCCTCGGCTCTGACGA
>CADCUW010000102.1 GCA_902805985.1 uncultured Rubrobacteraceae bacterium | reverse complement strand
GACTCCGTCGGGCCCGGCGGGACGGTGCTGTTCAGGATCTCGCTCTCCGCCCTCATCCTGCTCCTGCTGTGGCGCCCGAAGCTAAAGGGCTACGCCAGGGCCGAGTACGGGCTCGCCGTCGTCTTCGGGCTCGCACTGGCCGCGATGAACCTCTCCCTCTACCTCGCCATCGACCGGATACCCCTCGGCGTGGCCGTGACGCTGGAGTTCATAGGACCCTTGGGCGTCGCCGTCGCGGGGTCCAGGCGCCTGCTGGACGGGCTCTGGGTCGTGCTCGCCGCCACGGGCGTGCTCCTGCTGGCGCCCCTGAACGTCCTGGGGGCTACGAACCTCGACCCCGTCGGCGTGATGTTCGCGCTGCTCGCCGGAGTGTTCTGGGCGTCATACATACTCCTCAGCGCCAGGGTCGGGGGCGCGTTCCCGGGCGGGACGGGGCTCGTGATCTCGCTGTGCGTCGGCACGCTCGTCCTCCTGCCCGTCGGTATCGCCGGCGGCGGCTACGCCCTGCTCGACCCGAAGCTCCTTCTCATGGGCCTCGGCGTCGCGATCCTCTCCTCCGCCATTCCCTACTCCCTGGAGCTCTCGGCCTTGAGATCCCTCCCGACCCGCGTCTTCGGCGTCCTTATGAGCCTGGAGCCCGCCGTAGCCGCCCTCGTTGGCTTTTTGGTCCTGGGCGAGCTTCTGGACTGGCGCGCCGTCGCCGCCATAGGGCTCGTCACCACGGCCGCCGCCGGGGCTTCGCTCTTCGGCGCGTACGGGAAAACCTGAAGGGAAGAGGAGGAGAATGATCAACGGCAGAGACCTGATCGAAACCGGCTGGCCCGAGGGCCCGACCATCGGCCTCGCCCTCGCCGCCGCAAAGAGCCTCCGGGCGGCCGGCATGGACGAAGACTCCATCCTCCGCGAGCTGGAGAAGACCCGCGCCGCCCCCGACGCGCCAACGGACCCGGCCCTCGAACCCCTCGCCCGCGAGCTGCTGAAGCTCCGGGACGCCGCGTCCAGGGCATCCGAGCACGAGCTGCGCGACAGGCCGCGGGCCTACGGCGTCTGGGGGCCGGACCTGATCGAACCCGGCACGACCGCCCAGATGGAGGACGCCATGCGCCTCCCCGTCTCCGTCGGCGGCGCCCTGATGCCCGACGCCCACCTCGGCTACGGCCTCCCCGTCGGCGGCGTCCTCGCCACCGAAGGCGCCGTTATACCCTGGGCCGTCGGCGTGGATATCGCCTGTCGTATGCGTTTATCCATATATGATGTGTCGCCGGATCTCATCGAGGACCGGAGGGAGGATCTCACCGAGGTGCTGCTCCGCAACACCAACTTCGGGGCCGGCTCGAAGTACAAGGAGGGCCGCCGGCCGGAGCACGAGGTCCTCGACGACCCCGCGTGGGAGGCCACGTCTTTCCTGCGGGGCCTGAAGGATACCGGACGGGCTCAGCTCGGTACGTCGGGCTCGGGAAACCACTTCGTGGAGTGGGGACTCTTCGAGACGCTCGGCGAGGGAGAGACCGGAGAGGCGTTCGTGCCGGGGCGGCGCTACCTCGCGTTGCTCTCGCACTCCGGGAGCCGGGGGGTTGGGTTCAAGGTCGCCAACCGCTACTCCAAGATCGCCAAAGAGAAGCACCCCGAGCTGGACAAAAGCGTCGCCGACCTCGCGTGGCTAGACCTGACGAGCGAGGAGGGGGAGGAGTACTGGCTCTCCATGCAACTCGCCGGCCGCTACGCCTCCGCCAACCACGCCGTCATCCACGAAAAGGTCTCCTACGCCCTCGGCGAGGAGGTCCTGACGAAGGTGGAGAACCACCACAACTTCTGCATCGCCGGTGACCAGTTCGTGCCCACGCCAGCAGGTCCCAGGCGAATGGACGAGATCGAGGCTGGCGATATGGTCTATGCTTGCGACCCGAATTTCGGTCTCGTGGAAACGGAGGTGTCGGATGCCTGGCGGTCGGGTTACCGTGAAACGCTCACGGTCCACACGGCCAGTCGCCGCATCAGATGCACTGGAGATCACCGCCTGCTCGTCCTGTCGATGAGACCAACCGGCGGGTCCAGGACCAGGAGGAAAACTTCAGGATTTCTCGAGTGGAGATGCACCGATAAGCTTGCGGAAGGGGACATGCTCGTCTGCGCCGACGGCTACTTCGCCAACGGCCAGTCCATCGGCACCGACGCCGCCCGTTTATTCGGAGCATTCCTCGGCGATGGCTGGGTACGAAACACTAAACCTGAGGTCAGCGGGTACGGTGTCGGGCTTGCTATCGGCAGGAAGGACGAGGAACACACTTCGGATTACCTCTTGCTCTGCCAGCGGGTCCTACCTATCGCGCGATGGTCGAACAACGTACGCGGCACCTACGGCCTGACGTGCTCCTCTAAAGCTGTCCACACCGCGTTGGTTGAACTAGGGTTTTTCGGTTACGGACGCGATAGATCTCTGCCCCCCTACGTCTACGGGCTCCCTCAAGAAGAGAAGATGGCGTTGCTAGCCGGGTACATGGATGCCGATGGTTGCGTTGCCGAAAACGTCCGTAACCGGGGCAGGGGTACTATGGCTTCTACTAACCCTGCGTTGATCCGAGGTCTGCGCGAGCTCGCCATTTCGTGTGGGTTGCGGGTTACTTCGATCAGTGAGGAGCGAAAGGTCACCAACTTTGGGCCTTGCGTTGTCTACCGGTGCGTGATCTCGGCTAGCTCCATAGCCTGTCTCCCGCTTTGGCATAGGAGTAAAGTCTCCCGAATCAACCGCGAAGCATCCCAAGGCCGCGGGCTAGGCTATCAGAAGCTTGGTGGGTTCGCCCCACCTCCCGGCCTTTTCGTCCAAAGGGTACGCAAGGTTGTAGCTTCCAAGGTCGCCGAACCCGTGTACGATCTCTCTGTCCGACATGAGAGCCACTCCTTTGTTTGCTCCGGCGTCGTTGCGCACAATTGCTGGAAGGAAGAGTGGGATGGAAAAGAGGCCATCGTCCATCGCAAGGGCGCGACGCCGGCCGGGCGGGGGGTCATGGGTGTGATCCCCGGCTCCATGGGTGACCCGGGGTACGTCGTGCGCGGCAGGGGCAACGCCCGCTCCATAAACTCCGCCGCCCACGGGGCCGGCAGGCGCATGAGCCGCACCCAGGCCTTCAAGACCCTCTCGGAGGAGCGCTGGAGGGAGCACCTCTCTGAGCGCGGTATCACCCTCATCGGCGGCTCCCTTGACGAGGCCCCCGCGGCCTACAAGGACGTCGAGGCCGTCGTCTCGCTGCAGGGGGATCTCGTGGACCTCATCGGGAGGTTCACCCCGAAGATCGTGCGCATGGACGCCGGCGGCGGACCCTGGAAAAAGAAGCGCAAATGAGCCGCGTCCCACCCCGGGGTCCGTCGCTTGCCGGGGCGGCGGAGGGGGATGGCGCGTCGTGAGGCTTCGGCTGCTCGTCCTGGCGCTCGGGACCTTCGCCATAGGGACGGGGAGCTTCGTGTTTGCGGGGCTGCTCGAAGGGGTCGCGGGCGACCTCTCCGTCTCCGTCGGGACGGCGGGCAACCTGGTGACCGTCTTCGCGGTCACCTACGCGGTCGTCTCGCCCATCCTCGTCACCCTGACGGGGAGCGTGGCGCCGCGCAAGATCCTCTTCGCCGCGATGGCGGTGTTCGCGGCGGCTAACCTGGCGGCGGTGTTCGCGCCCACCTTCGGCCTCCTGCTCGCCTGCCGGGTGCTCGCCGCGTGCGGGGCCGCGGTGTTCACGCCGACGGCGCTGGCCGTGGCGGCGGGCCTCTCCCCGCCGGAGGAGCGGGGGCGCTCGATCTCGACCATCACGGGCGGGCTCACGGTCTCGTTCGTGGTCGGGATACCCCTTGGCTCGATCATCGGCACGTACGCGGGCTGGCGGATGACCTTCGTTATGGTCGCCGCCCTCGGCGTGGTGGCCATGCTCGGCGTCCGGGCGCTACCGGACGTCGAGGCGCCGCCGGTGGTGGGCCTCAAGGAGCGCGTGGACGCCCTGGGGCAACCGGCGGTTCTGGCCGCCCTCGGCCTCACGACGCTCGGGCTCATGGGCGGGTTCGTCGTGTTTACCTACGTGAGCCCGCTGCTCGCCGAGATCACCGGCTTCGGCGGCGCCGGCGTGAGCGGCCTGCTCTTCCTGTTCGGGGTTGCGGCCCTCCTCGGCAACTGGCTCGGGGGCTACGGCGCGGACCACATAGGCTACGCCCGGCTCATGGCGGCCATCCTGGCCCTGCTCTCCCTCTCCCTGCTCGGCTTCTCGCTGCTGGTCGCCTCCTCCGAAACCGCTCTCGCCCTCCCCGGTACTGTGGCGGCGCTGGCGCTGTGGGGCGTAGCCGGCTTCGCCCTGAACCCGCTGCAGCAGTACCGCGTCTCCCAGTTGGCGCCCTCCACCCGCAACGTCGCCCTCTCCCTCAACGCCTCTGCCATCTACCTCGGGCAGGGCATCGGCGCCGGCCTCGGCGCCCTCGCCCTCGCCAATGGCTCGCTGCAGACCCTCGGATGGACCGGCTCCCTCTGCGCCTTGGCGGCCCTCGCGCTGCTGCTCCTCACCAGCAGGGCGAAGCGACCGGAGGTCGCGTCGGAAGGGTAGGACGGTCGGCTCTCAGCCGTCAGCTTCCCTGTCCGAGAAAGACGAACATACAGAGACGGCGCGGTTCGTGGCGGATCATGCACGTGCGCCCTACCGGGCTTTCGGCAGCTCCACGACCATGACCGGCAGCACGCGCTCCCGGCCTTCCATCTCGTAGACGTTCTCTCCCGTACGCCTCGCGCCCATCCGTCGGTAGAAACCTTCCGCGTTGGGGTCGGACTCTATCCGGACCATCCTCGCCCCAAGCTCTGCTGCGCGGCGCATCGCGTGCTCGAACAAGGTCCGTCCGAGGCCCGTTCCGATCCAGGCCGGCAGCACCCACAGGTGCTCCAGGTTCAACTCCCGCCCCCCACCGACGAGGGCGTAGAAACCGACCGCCCTCCCCCCGGAGACCGCGACGTACACCTCGTTCTCCCGAACAAACCCCGGCGAGACCTCGAGATCCTCCCGCCACAGCTCCATCCAGCGCTCCGGGTACCCCCAGTGTCCCTTCGCGGCAAAGGCAACCCGCCCCAACGCCCCGGCATCCCCCGGCCCCGCCCGTCGCACCTCAACACCGCCACCCACAAAGAACCTGAAGCCTGGATCCTAGAGCCTACGAAACCTACTTCGTCCACTCCCGCGAGACGACGACCTCGACCTCGACGGGTACCTTCTCCAGGATGCGCTCCCCGGCCCTCGTCATCGCCGCGCTCATCTTCTCGGAGACCACGTCCGTCAGGTCCTCTTTGCATTCGACGACGAACTCGTCGTGGATGGAGTTGACGAGGCGGGCGTCGAGGCCCAGAAGTTCCTGGCGCATGTAGGCGAGGGCGAGCTTGGCGATGTCGGCGCTGGAGCCCTGGATCGGGTAGTTCATCGCTTCGCGCCTCATGGCGCCCCGGTCGTCCTCGACGGGGTCGTTGCCGAACTTGCGGATGCGACCCGCGAGGGTCCTGAGCGTCCTGTCCCTGGTGGCCCGGTTGGCGGTCCTCTGCAGGAAGCGCTGGACCTTCGGGTAGTTGGCGAAGTACTCGTCTATGAGCTGGCGTCCTCGAGCCTCGTCGGTGCCGAGCTGGGCCGAGAGGCTCCTGGCGCCGCGGCCATACATCAGGCCGAAGTTTATGCGCTTGGCGTCAGATCGCTGGTCCCTGGTGACCTCTTCCATCGGCACCCCGTACATCGTCGCCGCCGTCAGGCTGTGAAGGTCCTCGCCCTTCTGGAAGGCATCGACGAAGGCCGGGTCGCCCGAGACCTCGGCGAGGATCCTGAGCTCTATCTGCGAGTAGTCCGCTATGACGAGGGTGTAGCCGTCCTCGGCCACAAAGCAGCGGCGGAACTCTTCCTCGTGCGGTATCTGCTGGATGTTCGGGTTCGCGCACGCGAGACGCCCGGTCGGAACCCGGCACTGCAGAAAGCTTGCGTGGATGCGCCCGGTCTTCGGGTGGATGAACTTCGGGTAGGTCTCGAGGTACGTGCCGAGCTTCTTCTGGAGCTCGCGGTAGCGGAGCAGGTCTCTGGCCGCCGGGTGGTCGACCTTGAGCAGCGTCCAGACCTTCGTGTCGGCGAGCTCGACGCCGATGGAGCGGAAGGCGTCCGTGATCTGCTGCGGGCTGTTCAAGTTCAACCGCGGCCCGAGTCCTTCGAGGGGCAACACGCCTTCGGGCTCGGGAAAATGCGCCTCAAGCGCGAGCGCGGCCTCGTCTCGCCGCTCCCTGACGACCTTCTCGAGCTCCCTCCACCGCGCCACGTCGAGCTTGACCCCGGCGAGCTCCATCTCCGCTATGGAGGAGACGGCCGCGAACTCTATCCTGGAGACCCGGACGAGCTCCTCGGCTTCGAGCGCCTCCAGAAGCTTCTCGCGCAGCGGCAGCAACACGGCCGCGTCGCGCGCGGCGTACTCCAGTTGCCGCCCCGTAAGCTTCCCGGACCAGTCGCTGCGCTGCTCGGACTTGTCCGGCGACTCCTCCAGGTAACGCTCCGCCACCGCGTCCAACCCGTACGCCGCGCCCTGCCGGCCGCCGTCGAGGATCTGGGCCGCGAGCATCGTGTCGAAGACGGGGGCCGCGGAGATGCCGTGCAACTCCTTTATGAACTGGTAGTCGAACTTGGAATTTCCGGTGATGGTTACGAAGTCGCCCTGCCGCATCACGAAATTGGAGGTCTCCGTGGTCAGGCACGCCACCCTCTCCGTGCCCAGGCTCCGGTGTTCGACTTTCCTCATCGTCGTCGTGGGCCTGCCGAAGTTGAGGAAGTCTTCGCCACCCGGTTTCGGGGTGTGGCCGAGAAGATGACCGGCCAGGAGTAGCGCCTCGAATTTGCCCGGGTTCGCCTTGCGCGTCTGACAGAACACCTGCGGAAACGGCCGCGACTTTGACCCCTCGGCGAACCAAAACGCCTCGAACCATGCGCCTAGGGCCTCTGCGGAGAGTCCGAGCACGAAGTCCTCGTAGTTGGGGTCGTCAAGATCCATGCCGGCTTTCTCGTATACGCCAGTGACCAACCTGCCCGGAACCTTGTACCTTCTGATATGCGGGGACTCGGGAAGTCTCCCGTACTCGGGTTCGATTCCCAAAGAACGGAGCAAGGTCTCTATTCGGGCACAGTAGTCCCGGTTGTTCTCCGACTGCGTGATGCTGCACGTCGGGATGCGGTTTCCTCCGCCGAAGCCCGGCCGCTTGGGGCTGTACCTTCCCTTCGCGTGAACCGTTCCATCTCCCCAAAGCCAGGCCATCAATGCCGCTTCGTCGGGCGACACGTCCGAAGGGAAAGGGTTAATGAACGACGCCGAGTGGACCACCCGATCAAAGTTCTTCGGCCGGGCACGCAGGTCGTCGGTCGTCCTATAGACTTCTTCGATCCTGTCGCCCCGTTTGCCTTGTCGAACGTGGCATACCCACCTGTGGGAAGCCGTCGACCGCCACCTCCTCCGCGTGTTGAAGGTCTCGATCACCTCCTGGTGGCCGCCGTCTATGTGCTCCGTTACCGTCGTCCACCTCTGGCGACCTTCGGAATATCCCATGACGGTGTCGCCCCGCGAGATGCTGCCGATGGGACGCCATCCCCGTGGGGTCAGAACATCGGTATCCAGGGGAACGCAATTGTGAAAAACCTTTACCGGGCCGTTCTCGAGCACCTCCTTCAAGGGGGATATATCCGCAACCTCGAAGAGGTCTATGACGAAGGTCTGGTCCGGAACCGCGAGCTGTAGGAGGCGGGCCCTGCCGTCCCTGGGGGAGAGGCTCGTGGTCTCGGTGTCGGTGCCGACGGCCCCGGCCCCTTCGAGCGCCGAGGCGACTGCGGGTAGCTCTTCGGGGTCGGTGACGAGGGTGTAGGACGTCGTCTTTTCCTCCATCAGGCGATTCTAGCAGGGAGGACATGAGCGGTATCACAAGATCCTCGCGGCCTTGCGGTAGACTTCCGTGTGATGGGCGGTTCGTTCAAGATAGGCCGAATCTTCGGCATAGACGTGAAGATCCACTGGACCTTCTTCCTGCTGCTGGCCTTCTTCTCCTATTTGGGGTTCAGCAACGGGGGGAGCGTCAGGGCGGCCGTCGTCGCCTCGGTCATCATCGTGGCGCTGTTCGTCTGCGTGCTGCTCCACGAGTTCGGGCACTCGCTCGTCGCCCAGAGGTTCGGCATCGAGGTGCCGGACATAACGCTGCTCCCCATAGGCGGGCTGGCGCGGCTCAAGTCGCTGCCCGAGAACCCGTGGGACGAGGTCAAGATCGCCGTGGCGGGTCCCGTGGTGAACGTGGCGCTGGCCCCCTTCTTCTTCGCCGGCGCGTTCGCGCTCGGGGCTGACCTGCTCCGTCCGGTGAACGTGCTCGAAGGCTCCGCCTCCGTGGGCCAGATACTGGCCTACCTCGGGATCATGAACCTGGCCCTCGCCATCTTCAACCTGATACCGGCCTTCCCGATGGACGGCGGGCGTATCCTGCGCGGCCTGCTCGCCACGCGCCTCGGCGCCGTCAGGTCCACGGATATAGCCTCGACCGTGGGCCAGGTCTTCGCCGTCGGGTTCTTTATCCTGGCCTTCATCCTCAACACCTTTACGCTCGCCCTCGTCGCCGTGTTCATCTTCTTCGGGGCCAGCGGCGAGTCCGGGTTTGTCCGCCAGAAGGAGATGATGCGCGGCCTCACGGTCGCTGACGTGATGGGCACCAAGCGCCGCACGGAGACCGTGACGCCCTACCACAACTTCGGTCAGGTCTTTGACGCCGTCCTCCACGGCTACCAGGAGGACTTCCCCGTCGTGGACGAGGAAGGCCGGCTGGTAGGCATCCTGACGCGCGGTGAGATCATGGCCGCCGCCCACTCCCCGGACAAGTACTCGAGCGTCCGCGACCTGATGCGCACGGAGTTCCCCACGGTCTCTCCGGACGCCGACCTCTTCAGCGACGGCAACCGCATCCTCCAGGAGAGCGGCCTCCGCGCCCTCCCCGTCGTAAAGGACGGCGACCTCGTCGGCATGCTGACCACCGACGATATCGGCCAGGCCGCCCTCCTGCGCGACCGGCGCAAACTCGGCCAGTGAGGGTTTCGGGCCTCGGGTTCGAGGCATCGGACGCGGGCTCCCGGGGAGGACGGTAGCTTGCGCGTGGTCTCCCTGCTCCCGAGTGCTACGGAGATGGTCCACTTCGCCGGGGCCGGGGATTGGCTCGTCGGCGTGACCCACGAGTGCGACCACCCGCCCGGCGTCGAGAGGTTGCCGAGGCTGACGAGCTCCAGGATAGACCCCACCCTCTCTGGCGCCGAGATAGACGCCGAGGTGAACCGCCTCGTCACCGACGACGAGAGCATCTACGCCCTGGACGTTGACCTTCTCGAAAACCTCGCCCCCGACCTCGTCGTCACACAGGGTCTCTGCGAGGTCTGCGCCGTCTCCACGAGCCTGGTAGAAGAGGCCGTATCAAGCCTCCGGAGCGGGCCGGAGCTGCTGGTACTCAACCCCACTTCCCTCGAAGACGTCCTTGAGGACACGGTCAGGATAGGCGAGGCTCTCGGACGCGGCGAAAGGGCCCGTAGGGACGTCGCCGCGCTTCGGTGCCGCCTCGATGAGATCGAGGAGACCGTCGCCGGCCTGCGGTGCCCGAGCGTCGGGTGCATCGAGTGGCTCGACCCGCCGTTCTCGGCCGGTCACTGGGTCCCCGAGATGGTGCGGCTCGCCGGCGGACGGGAACTCTTCGCCGGCCCGGGCGAGCGGTCCGTCAGGCTCGAATGGGAGACCGTCTTCGAGGCCGCCCCCGAGGTCCTCGTCCTCATGCCGTGCGGCTTCGACGCGAAGCGGGCCGCCGGGGAGGCGAAGGCGCTCCCGAGCCTGCCCGGATGGCCGGACCTTCCGGCCGTAAAGGAAGATCGCGTATGGGCGGTGGACGCCAACTCGTTCTTCTCGCGCCCGGCGCCGCGGCTGGTCGAGGGCGTCGAGATCCTGGCGCGCATACTCCATCCGGAGGCGTTTCCCGGGCGCCCGGGAGAAAACGTCGCTTCGCGCCTCTCGCCGGTCTTCGAGTAACCCGGCGTTCGCGGCGGGGTCTCCTATTCGCTAGACTCTCTCCGATGAAGCCTGTGGTCGAAGAGGTAGATGCGCTCGTGGCGCGGGTCGGGACTCACCCGGTCTGGGGCTACGGCCACTGCGTGCGGGTACACGCGCTGGCGGAGGATCTCGCGCGCGCGGAGGGGATCTCCTACGATGCGGAGATCCTGCGCGTGGCGGCGCTCCTGCACGACGTCGGGCTGTACAAGGCGTACGCGATGCGGGAACCGGCGGACCACGCGAAACGGTCGGCCGCTGTGGCGCAGCGCATCCTCAACGACGCCGACTTCCCGCCGCAGGCCACGAGGGCCGCGATCGAGGCCATCGTGGCCCACCCTCCCGGCGCCCCGCCCGGCGCGGACGCCGAGGCGACCCTCCTCAAGGACGCCGTCGCCCTCGACTACCTCGGTGTCGTCGGCCTCTCCCGCGTGCTCGCCATGGTCGGCACCGAGGACGACGTGGCGGACATAAGGGCCGCCGTCTGGCACGCCGAGAGCCTCAGGCGCCAGATCCCCGACCTCCTCATCCTGGAGACGAGCAAGGACATCGCCCACCGCCGCGGCCAGGAGACCGACAGTTTTATGGAGGGCCTCAGAAACGCCACGGCCGGCTTAAAGCTTCTCTAGGCGGCGAAGTCCACCTCCGCTGTTCTCACGTTTCTCTTGTTCTCGGTGACGGACTCCCGAGAGGCAGCTTCCCACAGTTTTGGGTGAATACAGGACTACGTGGCCCTGATACGTGTCTCTCCAAGCCTCGGGATCTCACCTTCAGGCTCGCTCTCAAACCGTACCGTTGTGGGAGGCACCGACTCCGGTTAAGTGACCAAGACCTATTCTCAACGCCCTTTTCGGCCTTAGCTAGGCCCGAGAGCGTAGCGTGTGGTTAGCCTAACAACAGATACATGCCGACGACGAGGCTGGCTATACCTATCAAGAGCATCCTTATCCCCGCGATCACGTGTATGCCCCGCTCTGAGATGGGGCCGATACCTCCGCGCTGGCCCCTGCCGCCGCGGGTCAGGGCGTAGGCGGCGAAGGAGAGGGTGGCGATGCTTACGAGGATGAGGAGTATGCCGAAGGCGACGGTGGCCTGCATCGCCTAGTCCGCGCCGTTGCCCCTGGCGTGGGACATGCGGGAGAGGAGGGTGCGGAAGCGGGGGTCGGAGTGGAGGGGGGCGAACTCCAGGGCGCTCTTGAAGTGGTCCGCGTCGCTCTCACCGGCCTCGACGGCCCGCTCTATAAAGTCAAGCGCGTCCCCGTACTCGCCGCGGCGGGCCCTGATGCTCGCAAGCGCGGAGAGGGCGGGGGAGTACTCGGCGTCGGCAGCGACGGCGCGCTCCAGGATCTCCTCCGCCGTCTCCAGGTCGTCGGCCGTGTAGTACAGGCTCGCGTAGGAGTAGAGGGCGCGCGGGTTGCCCGGGTCCGCCTTCAGGGACTCCACGAAGTGCTCCTCGGCCTCCGTCATCTCGCCGCGGCGCTCGTGCAGGATGCCGAGCTCCAGGTGGGCGTCCGGGTTCTCAGGGTCGAGGGCCAGCACGGCCCGGTAGGCCTCCGCGGTCCCCTCGTCGTCGCCGAGGGCGAGCTTCACCTCGCCCAAAGTTATGAGGTGCCGGATCTCGTCCCGCCCGAGCGCCACCGCCTCCTCCGAGAGTTTCAACGCTTCCTGGAGGTCCCCTCCCTGGGAGAGCAGGTGCGCGGCGAGCTCGTCCCTTATCTCCGGCGAGCCGGGGCAATCCGCGAGGCCCCGCCGGAAGGCGGCCTCGGCCCTCTCCACGTGGCCGTTGCGGGCGTGGCAGATGCCGAGGTTGGCGTGGGCCTCCCACCACTCGGGGGTCTCGGCGATGACCTCCTCGTAGGCTGTGACCGCCTCGTCGTAGCGGCCGAGCATGTCCAGGGCGTTGGCCCGGAACGTGAGCGCCCCGCTGCGCTGCTCCTCCTCCGTCGCCGCCTCGACCGCCTTCTCGAAGAAGCCGTACGCCTCCGCAAAATCCGAGGCGTCAAAGAGGGTGAGACCGGCGTTTATGAGCATGTCGGCGTCCTCCGGGTGGCGGGCGGTCCAGCGCTCGAAGGTGGCCTTGGCCAGCGCCGGCTCGTTCATGTAGCCGTAGTAGCGACCGAGCTCGACGTAGGGTTCGGGGTAGCCCGGGTCGGCCTCGATGGCCCGCTCGAGGTGGTGAACGATCTTGAACGGCTCGTCCCGTCCCAAAGCCACCAGCGCGAGACCCATCCGCGGGGCGACCCACTCAGGGTCGATCTCAAGAGCGTCCAGAAAGCTCGCCTCGGCCTCCTCCAGGCGGCCCAGGTTCAAGAGCGCCCTGCCGACCGCCTCTATGGCCTCCGGGTTCTCCGGGGCGGCTGCCAGGGCCTGCTCGAAACGGGAGAGCGCCTCCTCGATCAGACCCTCGCTCGCCAGGGTCTCGCCCTGCTCGAGATACTCCTCATACTCCATGGTTGCATTAAATCAGATAGGGCCAAGCACGAGTGTGTACAATTTCCCGCGCACACGAACCCGAAAGGCCCACCGTCATGAAAAACCCCCCGGCGCCGGTACGGTTGGAGATCCGGTACGCGGACCTCGACCCCTACGGCCACGTCAACAACGCCGTCTACCTGGCCTACTTCGAGCAGGTCCGCTTCGCCTACTGGCGCTCTTTAGCCGACCTCGCGGGCATAACGGAGTTCGAGGCCGGCGACGTCCCCGGCGCCCGGTACGTGATCGCCGAGACGACCCTCCGCTTCAAGGCCCCCATCTTCTTCGACAACACCCTCCATGGTGCTGCGACGGTGCCCTGGATCGGCGACCGCTCCTATGCCATGGACTTCGAGCTCCGAAACGGCGAGAGCTTCGAGGAGGGCGAGACCGCCTGCGAGGGTTTCGCCGCCCACGTCTTCTTCGACCCGGTCGAGAACGCCGTCAGGCCCCGCCCCGACTGGTTCCTCCCGACCGTCGCCGCCCTCGAAGGCCGTCCCGAAGACGACTTCGCCCCGCCGGAGCGCTAGCCCGCAAGACGACCGCCGCGGCCCACGCGTGCTACGGTTGGGCGGGTAGGCTGCAGAGGAGGCCGTCGTGGAGCATCAGAACATAAAAGGCAAGAAGGTCCCGTCCCTCGGGATGGGCACGTACCGGCTCACCGGGGAGGACTGCGCGGGGGCCGTAAACCTCGCCCTCTCCATGGGCTACAGGCACCTCGACACCGCCCAGATGTACGGCAACGAGGCCGAGGTCGGGCGGGGAATGGGGGAGTCCGGCGTAGATCGTGCAGAGATCTTCCTGACCACCAAGGTCTGGCCGAGCGACTACGCGTACGACAGGGTGATCCAGAAGACCCGCGAGAGCCTGAAGAAGCTCCGCGCGGAGTACGTGGACCTGCTCCTCATGCACTGGCCCGGCGACGGCGTGCCGCTCGGAGAGACCCTCGGCGCGATGCGCGAGTTGCAAGAGGAGGGCGCCGTCCGTCACGTCGGCGTCAGCAACTTCTCGCCGTCCCTGACGCAAGAAGCCGCAGAGCACGTCGACGTCTTCTGCAACCAGGTCGAGTACCACGTCTACAAGTCCCAGGACGCTTTACTGGAGCAGGCCCGCGAGATGGACTACCTCCTCGTCGCCTACCGCCCGCTCTCCCGCGGCAGCGTCGAGGGCGACGGTACGCTTCGGGAGGTGGGCGAGGCCCACGGCAAGACCGCAGCCCAGGTCGCCCTGCGCTGGCTCGTCCAGCAGGAGAAGGTCTCGGCAATCCCCAAGGCAACCGGCGAAGAGCACCTCCGCTCCAACCTCGACGTCTTCGACTTCGAGCTCTCGAACGAGGAGATGGACCGCGTCTCCTCCCTGAGCAGGTGAGGTCTCCGATGCGCGCGCGTGATCTCAATATAAACATAGGTGTCCTACCATCCGGTCCGAACGACGCGATCACGGACGTCGAGGGCGTGAGGGTCGGGCACTCGACGATCATCCGGGGGGATGGACCTCTGGTGGTGGGGGAGGGGCCTGTCAGGACGGGTGTTACGGTCGTCTGCCCGCGCGAGGGGTTGGCGCGGGACGAGCCGGTCTTCGCGGGGTGCCACAGGTTCAACGGCAACGGGGAGATGACGGGGCTGGAGTGGATCCGGGAGGCCGGCGCCCTCACAACACCCATCGGCATCACCAACACCCACAGCGTCGGCGTCGTGCGCGACGCCCTCATAAGCGCCGAGCTCGGGGTGGATGGCGAGTACTGGTCGCTGCCGGTCGTGGCCGAGACCTACGACGGGACGCTCAACGACATCAACGGGATGCACGTCGGCGCGGAGCACGTAGAGGAGGCGCTACAGAACGCGGCCGGCGGTCCCGTGGCCGAGGGCTCCGTGGGCGGTGGGACGGGCATGATCTGCCACGAGTTCAAGGGCGGTATCGGCACGGCCTCGCGGCGCGTGCCCGAGGAACAGGGCGGGTGGACCGTCGGCGCCCTGGTCCAGTCCAACTACGGGAGACGTGCGACGTTGCGGGTAGACGGGTTGCCCGTCGGCCGGGTTCTGACCACGGATCGGGTTCCCTCGCCCTTCGACGGGGAGAAGACGGATCAGCCCCCCGGCTCGGGCTCCATCATCGTGGTTCTGGCGACGGACGCTCCGCTGTTGCCGATCCAGTGCGAGAGGCTGGCGATACGCGCCGGCGTCGGCCTCTCCAGGATGGGCGGGGGCTTAGACGACGGTTCCGGCGACATCTTCCTCGCCTTCGCCACGGGCAACAGCGGCCTCCCGCGGGCCGTCCTGGACGCGGACATACCGCAGACGGTGCCCGTCCGGATGCTGCCCAACGAGCGCATGACCCCGCTCTTCCACGCGGCGGCCGAGGCGACGTAGGCCGCGATCCTGAACGCCCTGCTGGCCGCCGGCACCGTGACCGGTCGCGACGACGTTACCGCCCACGGCCTTACGCCCGACGCGCTCATCACTGCCCTCGATGAGGCTCGCCCCCTGGCCGGGAGAAGGCTTTGAGGCTTAAGGCATTGAGGTTCTAAGCCTCAAAACTTAGAACCTGCATATCCCGGTCTCCCGCGATCCCGAAGCTCCGGGTGACCCTTCACGCTAGCATGTAGGGGTTGGCGGCCAACTGATCTGGGGGGTGCTGTGTGGTAGACGGCGGGCGGTTGTGGAAGCGGCTCTCGGAGCTGGCGGAGATCGGGAAGAGGGAGGAAGGCGGCGTCGCCCGCCCCTCCTTGACGCCGGAAGAGCGGGCGGCCAAGGACCTCGTCGCCTCGTACATGGAGGAGGCAGGGCTCGCCGTGCGCGAGGACGCGGCCGGCAACCTCTTCGGGCGCCGGGAGGGGGAGGACCCTGGGGCTGCGGCGGTCCTCATAGGTTCCCACGTTGACTCCGTCTTGAACGGCGGTGACTTCGACGGGCCTCTCGGGGTTCTCGGCGGCATCGAGGTCCTCCAGACGATGGACGAGGAGGGTGTCCAGACGGAGCGTCCGGTCGAGGTGGTCGCCTTCACCGACGAGGAGGGCGCGAGGTTCTCGCTCGGCATGATCGGCAGCCGCGCCCTGGCCGGCACGCTCTCGCGAGAAGACCTGCGCTTTGAAGACCGGGACGGCGTCTCAATCGAAGGGGCTATGCGGGATGCCGGGCTTGACCCCGGCAAGGTCGGCGAGGCGGCCCGGCCCGCGGGCTCCCTGGCCGCGTACATCGAGCTCCACATCGAGCAGGGGAAGGTGCTCGAAAACGAGAACCTCCCGGTCGGGGTGGTGACGGGCATCGCGGGGCCCGTATGGCTCAGGCTCTCGTTTACCGGGGAGGCCGGGCACGCCGGGACTACGCCCATGGGCTCGCGCCGCGACGCCCTGGCCGCGGCGGCTGAGGTTGCCGGCGTAATAGAAGAGGAGGCGTCCGCTACGGGAACGACGGTCGGGACCGTGGGGCAGATAGAGGCGGGGCCCGGCGGCATCAACATCATCCCGGGGCGGGTCGAGCTCTCGCTGGATCTGCGCGACATAGACGAGGCCGTTCGCGACCGGGCCGAGCGGCGCATCCGGGAGCGGGCCGCTGAGACGTGCGAGAGGCGCGGTATCGGGCTCGAGTTCGAGGAGATACAGCGCCTCCCGCCGGCGCCGTGCTCGGAGGAGATCAGGGCCACCATAGCCGCCGCTTGCGAAGAAGAAGGTATCCGGCCATATTCGTTGCCGAGCGGCGCCGGGCACGACGGGATGCACGTCGCCGAGGTGTGTCCCATGGGCATGATCTTCGTCCGCTCCAAGGGAGGCATCAGCCACAACCCGAAGGAGTGGAGCAGCCCGGAGGATTGCGAAGCCGGCTGCAAGATTCTCTATTCGACCGTGCTCGACCTGGCGGGCCGAAGGTAGGCGAGTAGCGACCCGCTTTGCCGGCCTAAAGTTCTGGCCCCGTCGTCCCTACAAATGGGGTATGGAGCTGAGGGAGATGGAGACTTTCGGCGAGCCTGGGGCCGTGGTCTACCTCGCCGACTGCGTCGATCTCATGCGCCTCATGCCCGCGGGGAGCGTCGACGCCGTCTTCGCGGACTCGCCCTACCGACTCTCCAACGGCGGCTCCACCGTGGAGAACGGGCGTCTCGCGTCCGTGGACAAGGGAAGTTGGGACCGTTCGCTCGGTTCTTTTGGTGAGGATCACGCCTTCAACGAGCGGTGGCTGAGAGAGGCACGTCGCATCCTCAAGCCGGGTGGGACGATCTGGGTGAGCGGCACGCACCACGTGATCTTCAGCCTCGGGTTCGCGCTACAGACGCTCGGATTCAAGGTGATCAACTCCGTGGCCTGGGAGAAACCCGACCCGCCCCCGAACGCGCTCCATATGGCCTTTACCCACGGGAAGGCGGTAGCAGTTCGTCTCGCTCAGTGCCCCTCCTCCGGGCCTCCCTTGCGCGTAGCACTAGCGCCATTCCTCCCCAGGCTGGAAGGAGGCGACCATCGGGTGGCCGCTGTGGAGCACCCCTGCTCGTTTCCTTGCCCGTGCTTGCCTCCGCCTCATCGCGTTCCCGCCGTGGGTGGGCTTAGGACCGCACTGTTCTGGGCACCATTACCGAACCGAAGACCCGAAGCCGAAAAATGAGGAGCGCGAGCGATGACGAACGACGAACCGGGGGTCGGCTCCAAGGGCGAACGCTCCGACGCAGGCGCGGGGCCCCAGACCCTGGCGCAGATGCAGGGCACGGGGGCAGAGGTGGTCGGCTCCGACGGGGTGAAGGTCGGCGACCTCAAGACCGTGGGCGACGCGGACATCGTGGTGGGGCGTCCGCTGCTCAGGTCCGACCTGCACGTGCCCGTCGCGCGGGTCCGCGAGGTGAGCCCCGACAATAGGGTCGTGCTGGACGTAAGCGCCGAGGAGGCGAAGGAGGCGCGATGGGGCGGTCCTGCGACCGACACTTCGGGCGGCGCGGAGGGCTTCTCCGAGAGCGAAGGGGAAGGAAAAGGGGCGCTGGAACTCGTCGAGGACGATTCGCAAGACACCAAGTAGCGGGCAGTCCAATAACGGGGTCCGCCCCCACCACTCTCCCACTCCATTAGGAGGTCCGACCGTGCCTCTTGGCGCGAGCTCGCGTACCACTCTGGCCCGCCTACCTAGGGCGCGGTTCCGGGCCCCACGCCCTCGCCTAACCTCGACAGGGTTGCCCAGAAAGCCAAACCCGCCGTTGTCTCAACCTGCATTGACAGATACCAAGACGGTCGCGGCAACGGCCCCCGCCGGCGTCGTCTCCGCGCGGCCGAGGAGGGGCATCCGCGAGCTCCGCCCGTGGGTCGTTTCACAACTACGGGTCCAAGGGGTTCCCGAAGTTCGGCTTCTGGCCGCTTCCAGACGGAAGCGCGCCCGTGGGAGACTCGGGCGGCCCCGGGATCCGGCTAGCGTCCCCCCTGCAGGGCCGACAAGACGTCCTGGGGGCCGCGGTACTCGCCCTCCGGCAGCCTCTTGCGCAGCTGGCCTAGGACGGGGCCCGGCACCCCGTTGCGCTCCAGCGTGCCTAGCAGCTCCTCCTTGCGGGTCGGGAACTGGACGCCCTCCAGGTACCTGCCCACCTGGGCGGGCAAACGCTTCCTCAAGAAATCCACGGTCCTTCGCCTCCCGTTGGTCGATCGCTCCGGCGTCATGGTACCGCGGCGTGGTGATCCGCCTTCTGCTTAAGGGGGTTCTAGGAAGTCCGGAGGCGAGGACCTTCCGGTTTTCGGACCCCCCGCGTTTGTGGAGCGGCCGGGTTCGGGTACGAGGTGGGCCAGGCAAGGCAACCCACCCACAGGAGTCAAGATGACCGAAGCGTCTAGGCAACCCAAGGACAAAAACTACAACCTCATAGCCGTGCTCTACCACTCTTCGGACAACGTTGAGTCCTTGAAGACCTACATCCAGGATGCCGAACAGGAGGGCGACCAGGAGCTGGTGGACTTCTTCGGGGGCATCCTCGAGAACAACCTGAAGGCCGCCCAAAGCGCCAAGGAGATGCTCGTCGCCCGCATCCAGAACGAACAGGAGTAGAGTAGGCCGAGCGCGCACCACCACAGGGCCGGGGTCCTTCGGGGCTCCGGCCCTGTAGCCCCAGAAAACCCCCGGCTCTCGCTACCCCTGCCCGCTTCCTCCCGGACCTCCCCCTTCCTGCCCGGAGTAGCCTTCGCCGTCGCCGGACACCAGGGTGGTCGTGTCGCTCACCAGGGACGGGAGGATGTCCAGGTTGAGAAGGGGCGCGAGGGGCCCCTTGGGGCCCTTGTCGTCTTCTACCGTGGTCGAGCTGCCGTCGCTCAAGGAGTAGTTCTCGTTGCCCTGCTGCCCCCGCGTTCCTTCGCTCACTCCTGGCCTCCCCTTCTCGGGTTTTCTCGGGTACGCGTTCCCCTGCCCCCGCGCGACGGCGGGCGTGTCCCCCGACCGCCCCGCCGGGCACGGTTCGCCCACATTACAGGCTATCTCCTCTTTTTACCCGAGTGCGTGGTGGAGAGACTGTCTGATAAATGGCTGGAGGGCATTCCGAGGCTGCGTTTCGGTGACGCGGAACGGTGATCGGGTGCGTGTTCGGCTCTTCCGAGCCGCTTTTTGGGTCCCGCTTCGGGGCCCAGTTCGGTTTATCAGACAGTCTCGGAAGGGGTGTTCTGCGAACTTTGCCTTGAGACTGTCTGAAAAGTCTCTGGGGTACGGGCGCGTGGCCTCCAGAGAGAGGCCGAAGCGCTCCTCTTCGGCCTCTCTGGCTTCCGTATACCGGTAAGATTCACCGCTGAGACGGCACACGAACTA
>CADCUW010000101.1 GCA_902805985.1 uncultured Rubrobacteraceae bacterium | reverse complement strand
TTTCCGATCTGTGGGGGGAGGGGTGATACCTAATGGCTAAATGCTCGGGGATAACGCAGGTCGGCACGGCTTGTAAGGGGATACCTATAGAGGGCTCTCAGTGGTGCCATGCCCACCATCCGGACCGTAGCGACGATCGGCGTCGTCACGGCTCCAGGGGCGGCAAGCGCGGCGGCCGAGGCCGCCCGCAGGTCGAGGTCAACGCCGTCAAAACGCAGCTGCAGGAACTCGTGGACGGCGTCCTCGCCGGCAAGGTCGAACGGGCCGACGCCGCGGTTGTGGGGCAGCTCCTCGGCACCTACATCAGGGCGGTAGGTGCCGAGCTGAAGGTCCGCGAGCAACTAGAAGTCGTCGAGCGTTTGGAGACGCTCGAGGAGGGTCTGCGGGCTCAGAGGGGAGGATACAACCGTGAGGCTTAGGGACCGGCTCGCGAAGCTGGAGGAGGCCGCGAGGGGGGAGATCATGATCCTCGTCTGCCCAGAGTGCGACGCGGAGTTCGTGGCCTACGGCGACGTGCCTATGGAGTACATCGTTCACCAGTGGACCCGGGAGACCGGCGAGGCGGGCCACCACGAGACGCCCGAAAGCATCCTCCGGATCTTCGCCCACGAGCACGACCCGGGCGCCCTCCTGGAGAAGGCAAGCGGCCTGCCGTTCCTGAGCAGGGCCGTCTCGGGCATCGACGTCGGCGTGAGGACGGGTGAGAGCGGTGGGGCTTAAAGACCGGCTCAGGCGCCTGGAGCGGGAGGCCGAGGGGGAGATGGTCTTCGTCCCGCAGAAGGACGGCACGGTGAAGAGGTTCCCGCAAAGCGCGCTGCAGGAATCCTTCATGGTGAACATGCAACGCCTCCGCGGTGAGGACGTGCCACCGCACCCCTTGGGCGTTGCCGCGGCCGAGTCGCCGGACCCCGAGTGGAGCGGGTCCCTCTACTCCGCCGCGTGGGCGGACATCGTAGCCTCTGTCGAGGACCTCAGCGAGCCTTGAGAGGCGTGAGGTTGCCTCATGACGGGTGCGGCCGTGTTGGGTGGGGAGTAGTAAGATGCCCCGACGCGAGCGAGCGACCGGGGAGGACGAGATGACAAGACCCGCAGACTGGATAGGGATGACCGTGATCATGGGGACCGACATGTACGGCGACGATACGGTGGGCACGCTGGAGGAGGTGAACGACAGGGGCGTGGTCGTCCGCCACGGGATAGTCGAGGTCGAGTCCGAGGTGGTCGAGTTCGAGGCCGATACCGAGGGCGATGTGGTCGAGATAGAGTCGGAGATCGAGGGCGAGCCCGAGCGGCAGGCGATCTTCTACCCCTGGGCCAAGATCAACTGGATGTACCACCCGGAAGAGTAACGAGCAATAAGGCCGCGACGTCGCCATCTCCCGGCCTGCACGGGAGACGCCAAATACGCCACCTGGCCGATGTTCCGTCGCCTCCCGTCGGGCTAACCTTCGCGTCATGGAAGCCACCCTCATGGAAGTTTTCGGTCCCTGGCTGCCGTTGTTCGTCGGCCTGGGCACGGTTCTGCTCGTGGTCGGCCTGGTGGCGAAGGAGCTGGCCTCGGACCGGTTCTTGAAGGGCATCGGCCGGGCGCGGCAAACGTCGGGTGGCG
>CADCUW010000100.1 GCA_902805985.1 uncultured Rubrobacteraceae bacterium | reverse complement strand
TTGTAGGGTTGAAAGGACGGCTGCTGTCCTCATCATACGTGCCGGATGAGGGGGAGCCGGGGCACTCGGAGATGATGGAGGCCGCGAGACGTCTCTTCAAAGAACATCAGGCTGACGGCACAGTCGTCCTGGAGTACGACACCAAAGTGTTCTTCGGCCCGCTATCCCACTCGTAGGCACTTCGCTAACAGATCCAGGGTATACGGCATTTCAAAGAACTTGTCTCTTGTATCCTCCGTGGCCGGGATCGTTACGAGAGCGAGACGAACAAGATCACCGCCACGAAGAACAGAGAGAAGAAGGCCGTCGCCGCGAGGAAGATCCCGCCCGTCACGAGCAAGGCTTTGGGGCTGAACCTGAACATGGAGCCAAGAGCGACCTTCGCATCTTCGGGATGCGCCGGGTCGTAGATGACCGTGACCTCGTCCCCCACCCTAGGGGGCGCGTTGGTGCCGATCTTGTTCTGGAACTCGATGGTCCTGCCGTCGGCCGTCTGAAAGCGCACGGACGGGAAGAAAAGCAGGCTCGTGCGTTGATCGATGCCGCTGTAGGAGCGCCGGGAGGTGTGGGTCGTGACGACACCCACCGCGCGTGCTTCGGTCTTCGACAATGTTTCGCTCATCAGTCTCTCCTTCCCGGTTCGGACACCCCATAGCCAGCGCCGGACGATCCATGCGCCGTCTGACGGGAGCAGCGTACCCACGCACGGAGGGTTGAACATACTCCAAATGGATGATCTTCGACCGCAACTCTGATGCCTGGCTCTACCTGGCTGGTCTGCATTCGAACCTGGTTCGGACAGTTGCTGCGTGAATACCGTGTCAAGAGCCGGAGGCAGATACACTTCAAGTCCGGGCGGCGACTGCCCGGAGGCACTGGAAGGATGCGATGCGAGGCACGGACCCTGAGGCGCGGACACCGCGGACACCGCTGGAGCCGTCTGTAAGAGCGAAGAAGGCTCTGCCGCGGGTGCTGATCGGCGTTGGGGCCGTGGGCGCGGCCGTGCTGGTCCTTGTGCTTACGGGGTGGGGAGCGACCTTGTGGGAGGTTTTATCCGAGAGGGAGCGGCTGCAGGGAAGGCTGGAGGAGGCTGGGGCGTTGGCGCCGCTGCTGTACGTGGGGTTCCTGATCGTGCAGGCGGTCATCGCGCCGTTGCCGGCGCCGGCCGTGGCGATGGCCGGGGGGTACGGTTTCGGGGTTGTGGAAGGGTTCTTTTTGACGTGGGTGGGGTCCCTTGCGGGGGGTGTGATCTCGTTCGGGATCTCGCGCCTGTTCGGGAGGGCGTTGGTGGCCGGCAGCCCGCGGACCGTGCGCCTGGACCGTTTCGTCGCGGAGCACGGGGCGGTCTTGATCTTCGTTTTGCGCCTGATCCCACTGGTCTCCTTCGACGCCATCAGTTACGCTGCGGGCCTGAGCAGCATCCGGTTCCGCGCCTTTCTGCTGGCTACCGCCCTCGGGATGATGCCGGGCACCTTCGCCTTCGTCTACCTCGGGGGCTCCGAGCCCGGCGTCCGGACCTGGGCCGTCTTGCTGGGGCTGGCGGTCCTCGCGGGCGCCGCATACCTCTTCCAGAGGCGGTTCTTGAGGGTCAGGCCCCGCGTCCGCTAGG
>CADCUW010000099.1 GCA_902805985.1 uncultured Rubrobacteraceae bacterium | reverse complement strand
GAGGGGACGGCCATCGAGCGCAGGCCGTCGGCTCCGAGCGCCCAGTCGCGCACGTGGTCGATCGCCGCGTTGGCCGCGGAGGCTGCGGAGGAGGCGCCGCGCGCCTCGATGATGGCGGCGCCGCGCTTGCCGACCGCCGGCATGTACTCGTTCTCGTACCAGTCCAGGTCGACCTTGTCCGCGGCCCGCTCGCCGTTCACCGTGGCGTTGAAGAGGTCGGGGAACATCGAAGGGGAGTGGTTGCCCCAGACGACGAGGTCCTGGACGGCCTCGACGCCGACCCCGAGCTTCTGGGCGAGCATCGAGATCGCGCGGTTCTCGTCGAGGCGGGTCATCGCGGTGAAGCGCCCGCGCGGCACGTCCGGGGCGTTGTTCATCGCGATCAGGGCGTTCGTGTTGGCCGGGTTGCCGACGACCAGGATACGCACGTCGTCGGCCGCGTTCGCGTTAATTGCCTCTCCTTGAGGCTTGAAGATCGCCCCGTTCGCTTCCAGAAGGTCGGCGCGCTCCATCCCCTTCTGGCGCGGCCTGGCGCCGATCAGCATGGCGACGTTGGAGCCGTCGAAGGCCTCCGAGGCGTCGGCGGTGATGTCGATGGACTCGACGAGCGGGAACGCGCAGTCGTCGATCTCCATTGCGGTCCCCTCCGCCGCCTTCAGCGCGGGCTCGATCTCGAGCAGCTTTAGCCTGATCTTCTCGTCGGGGCCGAGCAGTTGGCCCGAGGCGATCCTGAACAGGATCGCGTACCCGATCGCGCCAGCGGCACCGGTTACGGTTACGGTCTTCGACATCTGTCGTCTCCTTCTGACTCTTACCTGTCACGATAGAGAAGCTCCCTGGAATGATAGGGGAACTCGTACCGTTCTGCCGCCAGTCCCGCGATAAAATGCTCGCGCACCTATCGAGACGAGCAGGGAGAATCTTGGAGCTAGCGAGGGCCATAGCGTCGCGCCAGAGCATCAACCGCGTAAGGCAGGACCCGGTGCCGGACGGGATCATCGAGGAGATCCTGGAGAGCGCGGTCCACGCGCCGAACCACAAGATCACCGAGCCCTGGCTCTTCCACGTCTTTACCGGTAAGGGCAGGGGAGAGTTCGCCCGCGCCAGGGCGGAGACCGCGCGGCTGCAGGCCGAGGAGGAGGGGGAGGACGAGGAGATGGCGGCCGGCAGGATCAGCCGCGAGCGCAAGAAGGCCTTCCGGGCGCCGGTGGTAATTACCGTGATCTCGCGCGCCGGCCGCGACGGGGTCGAGACGATGGAGAACTACGCCGCCTGCTCCGCCGCCGTCCAGAACATGCTTTTGACCGCCCACTCCTTGGGTCTCGGTGCCATCTGGCGCACGGGACCCGTCGCCTACCACGGCCACATTCGCGCCTTCTTCGGCCTGGACGAGGGGGACCATATCGTGGCGTACGTCTACCTCGGGTACCCGGACATGGGCGAGAGGCCGCGCCGGCGGGAGGCGGTCGCCGAGAAGACCGTCTGGCATCGCGGTTAGCCGGCTTACCGAAACCCCGGGACGGGTAAGGCCGTATTCGAGAGCGTACCCGAACCGGGAGAATCAATGAAGACGATGTTGAGAAGGTTGTTGATCCTGGCCGCGCCCTTC
>CADCUW010000098.1 GCA_902805985.1 uncultured Rubrobacteraceae bacterium | reverse complement strand
TCATGGCCGCCCACGGGCTGCAGAAGCTCCTCGGGGGTCCGGCCAACTTCGGGGGGGTCCTGGGCCAGTTGGGCGTACCCGCCCCGACGCTCATGGCCTTCGTGGTGACGTTCGTCGAGCTGGTCGGGGGGATCCTGCTCGTGGTCGGGCTGCTCTCAAGGCTCGCCGCCCTGCTGCTCACGATCAACCTCGTGGTCGCCATCCTGCTGGTGAAGGTCGGCGTCGGGTTCCTCTCGCCCCAAAGCGGCGGGGTGGGCGCGGAGCTCGACCTGGCGCTGATCGCTGGGTTCCTGGCGGTCCTGTTCGCCGGCCCTGGGAAGATCTCGCTGGACCACGCGCTCGGCATCGAGGGGGGCGTGGCCCAAGAAGAGGATCGGGGGGCCAGGGGAGGGCGTTCGCGAGTGCGGTAGGGCGGGGCACTCCTGAGGACCCCCAGGCCCGAAGTTCAGGAAATCATTCTTCCGAAACTGTTTGGAAAATCGGAGTGGGTCCCTAATAGGGGCTTCGAGGGCCGCCGCGGGGGGACAAAAGAGGCTTGACAGGTCGCTTTTTGCGCCAAAGTTGCGCGGTCGAGGAGTCTTTGGCTATTTTCCAAACAGTTTCGGAAGGAAGATTCTCCGAAACTCGCGCCCACGGTCCCGCATATCCGGGTCCCTATGAGAGCGTTTCGGCCTTCAAAACTGCGCGACGGGCAAAGTAGTCAACGCAAGATGTGGCGGTGCCGAATAGATATGCATCGTACAGCATCACGGCACCTCGAGAAGCACGGGAGTGCTCCCTCTCGCAAACCCCGCACGTCGGTAACCGGGCGACCGAGAGGGACTCGCCGAGAGGATCGCGGCCCCGCGAACCTTCATGGCTCGAGGCCGGAGGCGGACTAAGACTTGCTGGAAGGATGAGAGCGGCAAGGCGCTGGCCACCAGCTTCTGCCTCGGAGGCCCCCGAAAGGCTGTACAAACGGGAGAGATGATCTCGGCGGGCCTGCCCCCTCTCACCCCGTCCCTTGCGGTACACGTCCCCCGAGCACCGCCGTGGTCACCCTAAACTCCCGCATGAAGCGACAGGAGCGCCCGAGGCCCCGACCCGAAGAAGCGCCCACACCCTGCAAAGGACGCGGACTTCGACCGGGGGTAGACGTAGCGCGCGGAAGCGCGCGGATCGACTTCGCGCGATACAAAGCCCATTTCTATGCTGCATAACGCCTATCGCGCGGTCGCGCGCCGGGAACGGGAGGCATCTAATTTCCATCCCCAGGATGTGCTACCTATCGAGCTCACTAGCTGAAGGCAGGAGACTCCGATGACCTCTCCTTCCAGGGACAATACGCTGCAGCCGAGACATCTGTTGTTACCCCAAACTCTCTATCACCTTCACAGGTATAGACTGTCTATATCCTAAGGTAGGTAACGGTCCTCCTGACTACTGATCCGATACGTCATGGCTTGATCTAGTAGTAGGTCCATCTCCTCGTAAGGCCGTTCAAGGAGAAGCCTTTGATAGAGGCAGCTTGGTAGCATTGCGGGGGCGCCGGTACCGGCGCCCCTAGGGGATCCGAGGGCTACATCTCCGGCACGAATCATCACCAAAGGGATAGATGCCCCTTCATCCTCCTGCACCCGGTAATGAGGATAGCGTCGATGGAAACTACCTAGAGGTAGTAGTACGAAACTATCGCCTCTCCACCGACTATCCGCTGTCCTGTCTAGTGCTACCGCACAGGGGTACATGACAGAGGACATTGGTGGAGGACTTCTCCCTGGAGGAAATCATATCGTTGCTGATGAGGAACCTCCGATAGACACGGTTGAAGCCAATAGGGGTAGCCAAGCAATTGCACTAAGGCTCGGAGATACCGGTGGATTGACGTCCTCGAAAAACCGTTGCCCTCGTCGAGCCCGCGCGACCGCGCGATAGGCGGAAACCCTGTTTGAGAGTGGCTTCCTAGCGCGCGGTCCCTTTCCGCGCGCTACCGCGCGATCGCGCGCAACCTCACTGCAGGGGGGATCGCCTCTGGGTCTCGACCTCACCCTGGCCGGCCTGTTCGGGATGCTGGTGCAATAGGATGGGGCAAGCGGTCCCAGACGCTGATCACTCCCTCCTCCTCTCCCTTCTCCGCCATCGCTGCTCCTACTCCCCCCGCTGCCGTTGCCCCCGCATGTGGCGGCGGAACAGGACGCTGAGCAACGCCTGGGCGTCGGCCAGCTCCCCGGCCGGGAAGCGTCCGTCGGCCATGCGGCGGAGCGTGGAGTTCTCCACCCCTAGCAGGCGCGAAGTCTCGAAGTCCAGCGCCTCCACGACCCCCTCCCCGTATATCTCCTCTAGCTCCCCCCTCTCGAACCACGCCGTCCGGCGCCCGAGGTGCTCCTCGACGGCGTCCCAGTCCTCCTCGCGTGGGGCCAGCTCCCCGGCCGAGGCGCGGAAGTGGTACGGTTGATCTCCGCCCGCGGAGGTGAGGCGCCCGCGCGCCTCCTCGGGGGGCACCACCCACGCCCGCGGCGGCCGATGGTCCCAGCGTTGCTTAGAGCCGCCTGAAACGGTTTCTGAGCCGCGGCGGCGCTGCCAGGCGGCAAGGGGGCCGGTAACAGTGCCCGGGCACTAGAAAGGCCTATATGCCTCACCCGGATGAGCGGCTGGGTTTATCTACGGCGCATATCAGGCCGCATGGGATCACTTTGCCCCAGCCACGACCGCATCCTCCCAGCGCAGGATCTGGACATATCGATTGTATTCCTTGACTACAGCGCATAAAGGGCTGCGGGAAGGCGTACCTCGGTCCGATGGACACGTCGTGGGGGTGGCGGGCCCAACCTCCACCGCGCGTCTCCGGCCGCACCGGGCCGTCGTCCCCGATCCGCGGCCGCATCCCCGCGGCGCAGGATCCGGACACACCGGCTGCATTCCTTACTACGGCGCATATCGGGCCGCGGTGACTGTCCACTACCGCACGTGCCAGGCCGCGCCTTACCGTTCCATCGTCCGCGCACTTACACGGCGCGTAGTCCCCGTTGGGTAGGCCAGCAGCCCCGGGAAGTGCCGGGTCAGGCGGCGGTGGCACTCGTCGGTACGGGCGTCCGTTGATTCGGCGGCGCCGCGGCGGTCGGTATCCCGTCGTGCTCCCCGGCGGACAACGCGGCCTCATCCTTCGCCACCATCGCCCGGATGCGCTCGCACTCCCGCAGCACCAGCGCGAACCTGTCGATCTCTTCGTCGGTCATGCCGTCTGCTATCCCTCCGCCGGCGTCCCGCGGGCCCGCCGCCCGTCGCGGTGGCCCCGGTAGTAAGCTAGCCTCTCCTCATGGCCCGCCCATCCCGCGAGGTTCGGGTTCTCGGGGAACGTCCGCGGCGGCCCGAAACGGCCATCCTCCCAACCGCTCCTGTAGGCCGGGTCCTCCCTCAGGACACCGAGCTCCTCGATCGCCTGCTGCTCCCGGATCATCTCCGTTTCCTCCAACGTAGTCTCCAAGGCACATCCTTCGGCGCTCCCCAAGCTGGCAACCCCGACGGGGTAGCGGAGGCGGCATTCCCGAACTGTTGGTTTCTCCTGGGCCATCGTCGCGCTCCTCCGTGGATGGGTTCTGCTTGTACTAGAATCCTAGCTTGGCAGCGTGAGGTGACACGGGGGTTACAGGCCGGCCAACGTTTGATAACCAAGTAGCAAAGATGCGGAGTTGTGCAGCCCTCCCATGATCCTGTGCGGACTAAGTTCGCGGAACAAGCCTTCCACGCGCTCGGGCGGATAGTGGGCAATTACGGAGCGGACGCCCGCCCGGTCCCTCACGAGGGGGAACTGAGGTCGCGCCGGCGCGGAATCGGCCAGGGTGGGATCATGCCTAGCACGCGGGAGGTCGTTACTGCGCGGCCACGAACTCCTCGTAGGAGAGCTCGGGCATGAACAGGTCGTACTCCTCCTGGCCGAACCTGTGCTGCCAGGCGCCGTACTCCCGGACGAAGTAGGTCGTGCGCGTCGAAGAAGTGCCGTCCCCGTAGGTGAGGGTCAGCGTGACTTCCACAACCTGCTCGTTGTCGGTTCCTACGCTCTCCGCGGAATCGATGTTGTAGATCACGGAGCCGTTGTCCGCGAACCACTGGTTCTTGGCGAACCACTCCTCCTCCGTGAACAGGCTCTGGGTCTCGGAGTCGAGGTTCTCGTAGGTGTAGGCCCAGTCCCCCACCCCCGCGGCCCTGTAGTACTCCCCCGCCGCAGCCTCCGCCTCGGCCACGGGGTCCTCGGCGCCGGGACCGGAAGAGTCCGGAACCTCGACCATGCTGGAGAGGGCACGCCGGGCGATCTCCCCGGAAGGGTCTTGGAGCGGCACGCGCAGGACGTAGTGGTGGCCCTCCCTCTCGAAGGAGCCTTCCCAGAAGGGGCCCTGGTTCACCAGCTCGCCTTCCTTCGGCTCCATGTAGCGGAGGGTGGCCTCTGTGCCGTCGGGCAGGTCCACCGCCTCCTCCTTCGTGGCCTCGAAGACCTCTGAAGCCTCGTAGGGGGGTTCTGGGGCGGCGGCGAGGGTGCCGACGTCGTTGGCGTGGACGTAGCTCTCGACCACGTTGCCCGTGGGCCTGTAGAGGGAGAGGACCCCGTACCCATCCCCGCCCCGGTCGGCGTCCACGGCGACGTTCCCGAGCTCCTCGGGCAGGTCGGCCGGGAGCATGATCGGCGCTGTGGTCGTTTGCCTCAGGGTGGGCAGCAGCGGGTCGAAGGTGGGGTCGGCCTCAGAGTCCACTCCCTCGGGCGGGATAGACACCACGGTCGGCTCCGGCGGGGCCGGTCCGTCTGGGGGCGGCGTTGCGCCCGAGGGTTCGGGCGTCGCAGACGGACCGGGCGACCCGTCGGGGGCCGGTTGCCCGCCCGCGGCCAGGGGACCGGCGGGCTGGGCGACACCCGAGGAGGTGTCGGCGAACAGGATGGGCAGGCTCGCGAGCACGAGCGCCCCGCTGACAAGCGACGCGGCGACGAAGGCGCGGCCGGGGCGCGGGGTGGGGAAGGCGTCCCCCCCGGAGAGGAGCCCCCCCAGCGCGCCGAGGACGGCGCCTACCGGCACAAGCAGTAACAGCCAGGCCAGGGACGCCCGGAACGCCACCTCCAAGCTCGCGGCCCCGGCCAGGGTCAGGTCGGCGCTCGCGCCAACGAGCACGGCCGCGAGGAAGGCGGTCGCGGCGTAGGGCAGGGCGACCAGCGCGCCCCGTTGCCACTTGGTTCCCGGCGGTGCCCCGCGCCCGGCGACCAGGCCGCCGACGAGGAGGCCGAAGATGGGGCCGATCAGGAGCAGGCGCCACGCACCGCCCCACGGCCAGTCGCCGAGGAGGGAGACCCGCAGCGGGACGTCCGAGAGGGCTTGTCCGACCAGCGGGATGCCGGACAGGTCCGGCGCGTTCTGGAAGCCCACGGGGACTCCGTGCGCCAGCAACCACAGGTTGCCGAGGGCCACGGGCAGGAGCGCGAAGACGGCGCCGACCGCCGCGAGCACGTCACCTATAGATCCGCCCCCGAGGCTAGGCCGGGGCAGGGCTTGGGGCGCCTGCCGCACCGGCTCGGGCGCGCCCGAGCCCTGCGCGAGCGCGACGATCAAGGCGATCACGAGCGCCACGGCGAGGGAGACGCCTACGGCCCAGAGGGCGCCGCGGAGTACCTGTCGGGCCCACGCCGGGAGCAGGGGACCCCGGGAGGCCGCCGACCCCAGCGCCGTCCCGAGCCCCACCCACAAAAAGCCGCGCAGGGCGGCCGAGAGCGGGTCGGAGGCGAAGCGGACCGCGACGTCTCCGGTCTCGGAGGAAGCGGTACCGAGCAAGGCTAGCAGCGCGACGAGGAGGGCGTAGGCGAGGGCCGCAGTGATCGCGAAGAGGGCCGCTGTCCGCGCGCGATGCCCCAAGAGCCGCCCTGCGAGGAGCGAAGCGAGGAAGGGCACGAGCGCGAAGGAGGTGATGGGCAGCCCGAGGCGGACGGAGCCGCCGATGCCCAAGAGCGCGGGGACGGGCGGCACGTCCACGGAAGCGCCGCCCCCGTGCATCAAGGCGAAGAGCGCGAGCCCCACGGTCCCGGGAACGGCGGGGTCCTGGAACGCCCCGCGGGCGGCGAGCGCGGCATATATCGCGGCCACCAGAAGGCCAGCGCAGACGAGGGCGAGCAGGAGCCCGAGAAGGGCGTCCCGGCCCGCGCCGGGGAACCGCAGGCTCTGCGTGCCGTGGCCGCCGGCCCGTCCTTGCGGCCGGGGCATCTCCCGGGTGGTCTGCCCGTCTCCGGAACCGAAAGAGACACGGGCCCCACAATTCCCGCAGAAGGCGTCATCCGGGCTTGCCTGAGCCCCGCAGTTGGTGCAGTACCGTCGGGGTCGCTCGGGGCTTCCCTGTTGCATGTTTGGTTCCCCCTCCGCCCTCGAGCGCCTCTTACGCCGACGATTCTACATGAGCGAACCCGGCGTCTATCAACTTAGGTGCGTGGAAGACGGATTCGCCCACGTTTGCCTGCATGATCCTGCCTAGTCCTAGCCCGCTACGGCCCAAAATGCAGGGTACCCGGCCTGAGGCCGCGAACTACTGGGCGACACGATCCCCGCGGTCCTTGATGAACCGGTCTCTGCCCTGGCCGCCGTCCAGGATGTCGTTGCCTCGCACGCCGTCCTTGGAGTCGAGGGTGTCGTTGCCGAAGCTGCCAAGCAACTGGTCGCGACCGGCGCCGCCCACGAGGGTGTCGTTGCCAGATAGGCCCCGGATCACGTCGTTGCCGCCGAGCCCGCAGATCCTGTCGCTGCGCGGCGTGCCCTTGAGGACGTTGTCGCCGTTGTTGCCCCTTATGGTGCAGCGGTTGGGCTGCGGTTTCTCGCTCCTCTCCGAGTCGTCGTTGCGCGAGGAGCACCCCGGGTCTTTGAGGTCCACCTTGCCGTCGCCGTCGTTGTCCTTGCCGTCGTCGCACTTCGGGTCGGGTTCCGGGGGAGGCTGCTGGGCCTCGCAGGACTCGGTGAGTGCGGCACCGGCGTCAACGAGCCCTGCGCCGAATTCCGGGTCCTTACCGTCGGGACCGAGGTCCTTCGCCGTGCACTCTAAACGGCGCTTGATCTGCGCGTTGTTGAAGTCGCGGTCGGCGAGCAGCCCGGCGACACCCGCCACGACGGGCGAAGAGAAGCTCGTGCCGCTAAGGCGGCTGTAGGTGTCGGGCGGATCCGCATCAGTGGTCAGGATGCCCACGCCGGGCGCCGTGATGTCCACGTACCTGCCGAAGCTCGAGAACGAAGCCCGCCGGTCGTTCTGGTTTGTGGCGCCGACGGCGATAACGCGCCCGTATGCGGCCGGGTAGTTCGCCGGGTTGCCTTCCCGGGCGGAGTTGCCCGCGGCGGCCACTATCGTGACACCCTCGGCGTAGGCGGAGTTTATAACCCTCTTCACGGCCCGGATGTCTTTTTCCGTGCCGAAGGAGAGGTTTAGCACGTCCGAGTCCTGCTCGACGGCGTACTGGATCGCCTGTATGGCGTCGCCGACGGTGCCGGAGTCCGATGTGTAGAACTTGCCGGCGACAACGGAGCAGTCGGGGCACGCGCCCGCGATACCCGTGTCGTTGCTGGTCTCGGCGGCGGCCACGCCCGCCACCGCCGTGCCGTGGCTGACGCTGTCGAGGTCCTCGGCCACGGGATCCCCAGGCCCCGGCCCGACGAAGTCGTGCTGGGCAACCACCTTGGCGTC
>CADCUW010000097.1 GCA_902805985.1 uncultured Rubrobacteraceae bacterium | reverse complement strand
CATGCGAAGAGGGGTGTGACGCTCAAATGAAGCGAAGAGTAGCCATACTGACGTTGGTCCTTCTACCCGCCCTCGTGGCGGTGGTCGGCTTCGCGGCCGACTCGGGGCTTCTGAGCTTCAACGAGCCAAGGGGCGCCATGCCCATAGCTGGAGGCTCCACCTCAGAGCCGTCCACGGGCGGCTTCTCCTCCAAGAACGTCGAGTACAAAGGATTCCTCGCCTTCGAGGAGGGCGGTGGCTTGCCCTCAGGTTTTGAAGACCCAGCGGTGCCCCTCAACCCCGAGATCCTAACCGCCACCGGGGCCAACATCCGGGGCGACTACCTCTACCTCACGAGTTGGAAGAACATCTCCATCTACAACATCTCCAGGCCTCTCAAGCCGGAGCTCACGGACGTCCTGCCCATCGGGTTCAAGTTCGAGAACGAGAACGTGGCGACGAACGGCAAGATCCTGCTGTTCTCAGAGTCGCTGCCCGGTGATGCGCTCCACGTCTACGACGTCTCGGACAAGACGAACATAGAGGAGATCTCCACCGTCGAGGGCGCCGGCGACCACACGACGACGTGCATCATGGACTGCAAGTGGGCCTACGGCTCGGACGGGAGCATCACCGACCTGCGCGACCCGAGGAATCCGAAGCTCATGACGCAGGACTGGCACAAGATCACCGGCCTGAACGAGGATGGCGCGCACGATGTGGACGAGTACAAGCCCGGCTTCCTCGTCACCTCACCCATCTCGGACTCCTTCCAGATCCTCGACGTTCGGGAGCCGCTGAAGCCGAAGGTGCTGGCGCGCGGCAAGCACCCGCAGCCCGACGACTTCCTGTTCCACTCCGGCACCTGGCCGCGGGCGGGCCAGGACAAGTTCGTGGTGATGCAGGGCGAGAAGAACTTCAGGACCCAGTGTGACAGACGTCAGGGCCCTGTCATGACCTACGACAAGGTCGAGGGTACCAACCGCTTCGCGCTCAAGGACCGCTACCGCGTCGAGAACGGCACCTACGTGGACGGGGCGCCCGCCATCAACGCCCTCGGCTGCTCGGCGCACTGGTTCGAGGTGCATCCGACCTGGAAGAACGGGGGCTTGATGGCGCTCGGCTACTACGAGCATGGCACCCACTTCCTGAAGGTCGCCGACAACGGCCAGATCACGCGCAAGGGCTACTTCCTGCCCAACGCGGGCTCGACCTCGGCGGCGTACTGGATCAACCGCAACATCGTCTACGCCGTGGACTACACCCGCGGCATAGACATCCTGCGCTACACGGGTTCCGGCACGGACGGTCCCCTGACCGGCGCGAACGAGAACGGCTCGGGCCGGGGGTAGGGCCGCCCGAGATCGGCCCGGGCGGCGGGTCTCCGCGGACGCGGGGAGGGGGGTTCCGCCGCCCGTAGGGTAGGACCGCCCCACCGCGCCGAAAGATGCGCCACGCTGTTCGGTATGGGAGCGATATAGAATAGCGGCGTGCGCGGCGTAAAGAAGCGGAACCTGCCCGAGAAGACCTGTCCGGCCTGCGGGCGCCCCTTCGCCTGGCGCAAGAAGTGGGCCGGGGACTGGGAATCGGTGGTCTACTGCAGCCGGCGCTGCCGCTCGGCGGCGAGGGGGTCTCGGAG
>CADCUW010000096.1 GCA_902805985.1 uncultured Rubrobacteraceae bacterium | reverse complement strand
CCGCGACGGCGACGGCGATCGTGTTGAGGGTGGAGCCGACGGCGAAGGCGGTGAGCGTGCCGCCGGAGATCAGGCTCCACAAGGGCACGGCCATGAACGCCACGTAGAACCCCGCGGCCGGCGCGAGGAACTTGACGAGAGCCCGCGGATCGTAGCGGCGGTAAGACATATAGAAGCCTAAAGCGTTGCCCAGTACGGCCGGGACCGTCGCCAGCACCACCTTCACGAAGCCGAATTGGGAGACCTCGTCCGGCGCCCCGAGGAGCGGCGGGGCCGCGTTGGCGATCAGCGTGTTGATGGCGAAGGCGATCGCCGACAGTATCAGGCCAAGCCCGACCACGGCGGCCGGACGGATCTCACCCTCTTGACTAAACACTACGCGGTTCATGAACACTTCCTCCTCTTGCTCCGGGATCCGGCGCGGATCGCTCTGCATGCTCCCTACGAACTGCCGACTTCCTGACAACGGGTCTGCGACGGTCCTTCTTATCTAATATCGTACGAATTTATAACTAAGTTAAGTGAGGGACAAAAAAGGGTTCGGTCGATCAACTCCCGATCCAGGCCTTCAGGTAGTCGTGCGCGGCGAGGTCGACCAGCCTCTCCGTCTCCTCCTTACCGCCGACGATCCGGCCGGCCATGTGTAGGGACACGAGGCCGTGGGCGGTGGCCCACAGGAGCGTTACCTTGCCCCAGATGTCCGCGGCCTCCTTTCCATGCTCTTCCATCAAGTCCACTATCGCCTTCGCCATCACCGCGGCTATCTTTTCGCCCTCCTTTCGGAGTTCCGTCACGGGAAAGGACACGCCACCGAGACCGTACATGGCCTGGTAGAGGTCGGGAGAATCCAACGCGAAGCGCAGCCACGCGCGGCCCATGCCCAGCAGGGCCTCTTCCGGCCCGTCGGACGCCCCGGCGGCGGACTCGACCGCCTCCAACTGCCCGGCATATCCCATCCGCACGAGCTCGAGGAGCAGGTCCTCCTTGGAGTCGAAGTACTCGTAGATCACCGGCGGGCTGTACTCGATGAGGGCGGCGATCTTGCGGATCGTCACCGCCTGCCACCCCTCTGCCGAGGCGATCTCTCTTGCCGCATTCAGTATGCCACTCCTCAACGTCTCTCTCTGCCGCTGCCTGCGCTCCTTGATGCCCAAAACTCATAACCTCCGATCTGTGAACGAAATATTAACTTAGTTAAGTAGACCTGTCAAGACCTCTTCGAAGATCGGTCGGTCGCCTGGAGGATCGGGGGTTCCGCGGGCAGGATCCGAACTCCGGCGAGAGACCCGACCTTGATGTGACGCTATTATGATGTCATAATGATGTCATAATTCGGGAGGAGGCATCATGGACGTGGAGTTGTGGCGGGAGTACAGGTTGGATCTTGCCCGCGAGGTGGATGCGGCGCGTGCCGGCGGGAGAACGCTCGAAGGTGCACGGGCGATGGTGCGAGGCCTGTTGCGAAGCTGTTTCGGGGCGCTCGGGTATAGTGGGGCCGGGGCGGGACGCGGCTACGGTACTGCCGGCAAGCCGCGGTGTCGCCGGGGAACGGGTGTCCGGAGGTCGGGGAGGTGGTGCGTGAACAGCAAGGCGGCGGTTGCCAGGTTCGAGGCGGCCGTGACCGGGCAGGCGGCGCTGGCGGGCGGGGACCCGGCGGTGGAGTCGGCGGCGCGGGCGTTGCGGGATGCCCTGGGTCCGGCGGCCCGTCAGCTCGCCCTGGAGCTCGCGGAGCAGGCGGCGGCAGAGGTCGACGCGCAGTTGCCGCACCAGCAGGTCGAGGTCGTGTTGCGGGGTGGGCAGCCTGAGCTTGTGGTCATGACGGGGGCGGAGGGGGAGCGGCGGCCGGCCGACGAGGAGTACGAGGCCAGGATCTCACTTCGCCTCCCCCCGAGCTTGAAGGTCGCTATCGAGGAGGCGGCCCGGTCCGCCGGCGAGTCTGTGAACTCGTTTCTCGTCAGGGACCTCTCGCGGCTGATGGCCCGATCCGGGCGTGTCGGGAAGCGGATGCGCGGGACGTTGCGGACGTGAGCGACGTCCGGCGGGAGAGCATCGAGGTCGACGGAAGGACGAGGGTGGAGTTGAACCTGCCTTCAGGGGAGGCGGTCTTCCTGCCCGGCGGGCCGGAGGCGGTGGAGGTCACCGTCGAAGGGCGGCAGGCCGACGAGTTCGTCGTCGAGAAGGTGGGAGGGAGGATCTTGCTCCGCACCCCGGAAAGCGCGCGCAGCCGGTGGGATTCGTTCGACCTGACGGTCCGGATGCCCGCCGGGTGCGAGCTGGAAGTCCGGGCGGCGTCGGCCGACGTGAGGGCGGAGGTGGGACTCGGTTCGCTGAAGATAGACGTGGCCTCCGGAGACGTCGTGGCTGGGGACGTCGGGGGAGACGCGGCCGTCCGGTCCGCCTCGGGGGGCGTGGACCTCGGGGGCGTGTCCGGGGATCTGGCCGTAAACACGGCCTCGGGGGACGTCAGGGTGCGGGAGATCGGGGGTCGCGCGACGCTCGACAGCGCCTCGGGCGACGTGCGGGTGGGGGAGGCGCTCGGGGTCCTCGCCCTCTCTTCCCAGAGCGGGGACCTGGAGGTGGGGCGCTACGGGGGGGATGACCTGGAGTGCGGCTCCACCTCAGGCGACGTCAAGATCGGGCTCCCCCCGGGCCGGGACCTGGACGTGGACATCGACACCGTCTCCGGTGAGATCCGCAGCGACTTCCCGCCCGAAGAAGGGGGCGGCGCGACCGCGCGCCTGCGCGTCAAGACGGTCTCCGGCGACGTCACCCTCTTCGGGGCGGCGGAACGTTAGAGCACGCCCCGGCATGATCCCCTCCCGAATAGAGCTCTACCGCTACGGCATCCGGTTCAAAGAGCCCGTGACGCTCAAAGGCGCCACGCTGCACCGTCGCGAGGGTGCCCTGATACGGCTCATCGCCGTCGACGGCTCCGAAGGCTGGGGCGAGGCCGCCCCCCTGCCGGGCTTCAGCCCCGAAAGCCTCGACGATGCAACCGAACAACTGCGCACAATGGCGCCCCGCTTGACGAACCGCGAGATACCCGTGAGCCTCGCGAGACCGGATGCAACCTCGCTTCGGGAACTCTCTCACCTGACCTCGTCTGCGCGCCTGGGCCTCGAACTAGCCCTCCTGAACCTCTCCGCGGCCTCTCACGATCTGACCTTACCCGAACTGCTGAAGGATTCTCCGGAAAAGATCATATCTACGAACGGACTACTGTCCGGTACGATAGAGAAAACCCTTGTGGACGCCTATTCCATGAGAGAGGGTGGCTACCGGGCCGTCAAGCTCAAGGTCGGGAGGCGGGAGGTCTCGGAGGACGTGGGGATCGTTCGGAGGGTGGGCGAGATCCTTGGCGACGGCGTCTCGTTGCGGCTGGACGCGAACCGGGCCTGGGGGTTCGACGAGGCGCTGGAGTTTGCCCGGGGGATCTCGGGCGTGAGGATCGAGTACGTCGAGGAGCCCCTGGCCGAGCCGTGGCGGCTGGCCGATCTCGCGCGGGGTTGGGGCCTGCCCGTGGCCCTCGACGAGTCGCTGGTCGGGATGGAGCCGGAGGAGCTCGGGCTCCACCCTTACGCCCGGGCCGTCGTGCTCAAACCGACGTTGCTCGGCGGGATGTCGCGGGCCTTGCGTTTCGCGGAGGAGGCCAGGGTTCTCGGCATGGCGTCCGTCGTGAGCTCCTCCTACGAGGGGGGTGTGGGTACGGGGGCGCTCGTGGCGCTGGCGGCGGCGGTCGGGGAGGAGCCCGCGGGGCTGGACACCTACCGCGCGCTGGCGGAGGACGTGGTCGAGCCCCCGTTGCAGCTCCCGGCGCCGACGATGGACGTGCGGGAGACGATGGAGGCCGCGCGAAGGGTGGACGTGCGCCGTCTGGAGCCCGTCCCCCTCGGTTGATGCGTCGAGTTACCCTTCGGCCCGTACTCATTGGCGGGATCACGCCTGAGACCCCGGCGTCCGGGATAACATAGAAGCGTGACCGAAAACCCTACACGCATCCCCTGTCCACTGAGGTCGGCCGCCCTTGGATCTCCGACCGCCGAGGCGGTCGTGGGCGCGGGGTGGGCCGTGTCGTATGGAGAGTTCGACGCCAGGGTCTCTGTGGCGCAGGGGCGTTTGGCGAAGCTCGGCATCGAGCCCGGCAGGCGGGTGGCCCTCTACCTGCCGAAGGACGTAGGTTACCTGGTCCTGCTGCTCGCCCTGATGCGGGCCGGGGCCGTGGCGTGTCCCGTGAGTACGCGCCTGCCGGCCGGCGGCATCGGAACGTTGCTCGAAGGGGCGGGCTGCTCGGCCCTGATCTCCACCGACGAGAAGGTCCTGAGCGCGGTCGGCGGCGCCGATGTATTGGCTCCGGAAGCACTTCTCGCCGGCGGCGAGAGAGATGGAAGGGGTCCGGAGCCGGCGGAGATCCCGCTCGACAGGCCGGCGACGGTCGTCTTTACCTCTGGCAGCACGGGGACCCCGAAGGCGGCGCTCCACACTTTCGGGAACCACTACTACAACGCCATCGGCTCCAACAAGAATATCCCGCTCGTGCCTGGTGACCGCTGGCTGCACTCGCTGCCGCTCTACCACGTCGGCGGGCTCTCCATCCTCTTCCGCTGTCTGCTCGCCGGCGCCACCATCGCTTTGCCCGAGCCGGGGGCCGGGCTCGGCCCGACCATCTCCGAACTGCGGGCCACCCACGTCTCCCTCGTCTCCACGCAGCTCTTGCGGCTTCTAGACGAGGCTTCTGACCTGTCCGGTCTCGGGGCGGTCTTGATGGGTGGTGGCCCGATCCCTCCTTCGCTCGTGGACGAGGCCCTCGCGCGCGGCGTGCCAGTCCACACTAGCTACGGCCTCACGGAGATGGCCTCCCAGGTCACGACCACCCCGACCGGCGCGTCCGGCGAAGAGCTCCGCACGGCGGGACGCGCCCTGCCGCACCGCGAAGTACGCATCTCCGGGAGAGGCGAGATACTGGTCAGGGGAGAGGCGCTCTTCGCCGGATACCTCAGGGACGGAGATGTCGACCTCCCGCTCGACGATGGAGGATGGTTCCGTACGGGCGACCTCGGAGCGTTGGGCGACGACGGGTATTTGAAGGTTTCGGGCCGGCGGGACAACCTGTTCATCTCCGGCGGGGAGAACGTCCAGCCGGAGGAGATCGAGGCGGCGCTGGGCCGGATCTACGGCGTCCAGGAGGCCATCGTGGTGCCGGTGCCGGATGAAGAGTACGGCGCCAGGCCCGTCGCCTTCGTGCGCAAGAGTGGCGGGGTGGGGGACCTGGCCGGGGAGCTGGAAAGAGTCCTGCCGCGGTTCAAGGTACCGGTCGCCTTCCACGACTGGGAGGGGGTCGGCGGTATGAAGCCGGACCGGGCGGCGCTCGAACGGCGGGCCCGGGGCGCAGATCAGTAGTCTCTGTCGCGGCGACGCTGCTTGGGGGTGGCGCTCTGCTGCTGGGCTCTGGAGCTCGGGCGGGTGTGAGACCCGCCCCTACAGGCCTGTCGGGGCTTTATCCATGTGGGCGGTGCCGCCCTCTATGGCGGCGTCGCGGACGGCGGTTGAGACGCGTTCGTGGACCTCGGGGTCGAGGGCGTCGGGGACGAGCTCTGATTGCTGGGTGAGGTCGGCTATGGCCCCGGCGGCGGCGAGCTTCATCCCGAGTGTTATCTCCTCGGCGCCCGAGAGGAGCGCGCCCCGGAAGATGCCGGGGTAGCCGAGGACGTTGTTCACGCTGGTGCCGTCGGCGGCGAAGGCGGCCCCGGCCTCTATCGCCGCCTCCGGTTCTATCTCCGGGTACGGGTTGGTGAGAGCCAGGATGACCTGCCCCTCGCGCACTAGGGCGGGGTCTATCAGGCCGGGCCGGCCCGTCGTCGCGACGACGACGTCCGCCTCGGCCATGACCGTCTCGAGGTCCGAGATCTCGATGCCCTTCCGGCGGGCGCGCTCGTGGGAGAGAGGGTTCGGGTCGGAGGCGATGACGCGCCGGACGCCGGCGTCGGCCATGAGCGCTGCGATCCCGTACCCTGCGGCCCCGAGCCCGATCTGGCCTACCACCGCCTCTTCGAGCGTGAGCCCGGCGTGCCGGCAGGCGACGAGCGCCGCCGCTAGCGTCACGACGGCCGTGCCGTGGACGTCGTCGTGCATGACGGGCTTTGGGAGGAGCTCGATGAGCCGCCGCTCTATCTCGAAGCACTCGGGTGCGGAGATGTCTTCGAGGTGGATGCCCCCGAAGGTGGGCGAGATGCGGACCACCGTCTCCACGAACTCGTCCACGTCCTTCGTGTCGATCAGGATCGGCATGGCCGAGACGTTGGCGAGCTGGTGGTAGAAGACGGCCTTCCCCTCCATCACCGGCATCGAGGGGACGGGGCCGATGTCGCCCAGGCCCAGGACACGGGTCCCGTTGGTGCAGATGGCGACGCTGCGCCCGATCATGGTCAGCTCCCTGGCCAGCGAAGGGTCCTCGGAGATCGCGACGCACGCCCGCGCCACGCCCGGCGTGTAGACGTCGCGCATGTCCTGGACCGTCCGGACGGGCCTGGTGGACCCGATGACGAGCTTGCCGCCCTCGTGCCGGAGCAGCGCCCGGTCGCGCGACCAGAGCACCTCGACCCCTTCCAGGTCGTTGAGGATCTCCACGATGCGCTCGGCCTGGCCGTGGTCCTCGACGGCGAGCGTGATCTCGCGTATCGACGAGTCCCGCCCGACGTTGATGGTCGTAACGTCCCCGATGAGGCCCCCGCCCTCGGCAATAGCCCCGGCGACCGTCGCCAACTGGCCCGTGCGGTGCGGCTGGCGGACCCGGTACGTGTAATCTAGCGGCACGAAGAACCCCCTTTGGTCCCGGACTCCCGGATCAGAACGCTATCCGCCCAACTTCACGGGATCACCGCGACGGCCTCCACTTCGACGAGGAGCCGCGGGTCTATGAGGGCTGAGACCTCCACCATCGAGGACGCAGGATACGGCTCCCTGAAGAACCGTCGCCTGACCTCGTGGACCTCATCGTACAGGCCCATGTCCGTGATGAACACCGTAACCTTGACGACATCGTCCAGAGACCCGCCGGCCTCTTCCAGCACGCCCGTGACGTTCTCCAGCACCTTCTCGGTCTGGGTCTTCACGTCGCCCTCCCCGACCACGGCTCCTTCGGCGTCCATCGCGACCTGCCCCGAGACGTAGACGGTCCTGCCGGCCGGTGCCTCAACCCCGGCTGAGAAGGCTCCCCCGCGCATCGGCGCCGGCAGCTTCGGGCTCTCTATGACCCTCCCGCGCAACGCTACCTCCTCTCCTCGCCCTGGGGACCACGTTAACAGCCCCGGGGATCCCACGCCTGATGTAAACTCGCCCGGCCACGCCCAGAGGGGAGGACCCAGCATGCAGCAGATGTTCGACGTGGAGGCCGTTCGCGAGCAGTTCCCGGCGCTCTCCCGCCTGCACGACGGCAGGCCCGTCGCCTACTTCGACGGTCCGGGCGGCTCGCAGGTGGCGAGAACCTCCATCGACGCGATGACGCGCTACATGGAGCGCGGCGGGGCCAACCTCCACGGCGTCTTCCCCACGAGCACCGAGACCGAGGAGATCCTGGCCGAGACCCGCGCCGCCTGCGCCGCCTTTCTCGGCGCCGAACCGGACGAGGTCGCCTTCGGGGCCAACATGACGACCCTCACCCTCGCCATCTCCCGCGCGCTGTCTGACTCATGGGATGAGGACTCCGAGATAGTCGTAACCGAGCTCGACCACCGCGCGAACGTCGACCCCTGGCTTATCGCCGCCAGAGAGAGAGGGGCCAAGGTACGCTGGATCGGGGTGGACCCGGAGACCCTAACCTTGAACCTTAACGACCTGGACCAGAAGATCAACCCGAGCACGAAGCTCGTCGCCGTCGGCCTGGCCTCCAACGCCGTCGGCACCGTCAACGACGTGGCCGCCGTCGCCGAACGCGCCCACGCCGCGGGCGCCGTGGTCGCGGTGGACGCCGTCCACGCCGCCCCGCACGTCCCGATGGATAGGGAGTCCATAGGGGCAGACGTCCTTACCTGCTCGGCCTACAAGTTCTTCGGCCCGCACGTCGGCGTAACGGCCATCAGGCGCGGCCTCTTCGAGGAGCTTCCCGTACACAGGCTCGACCCCGCGCCGGACCACATCCCTGACAAGCTCGAGACCGGCACCCAGAACCACGAGGGCATAGCGGGCGTGAAGGGGGCCATCGAGTTCATCGCCTCGCTCGGCGAGGGGGCGTCCCTGAGCGAGAGGCTCCTCGACGCGATGCGGACCGTCGAGGAGCACGAGGCGCGCCTGGCCGACCGTTTGCGCGCGGCGCTGCGCGAGATACCGGGCGTGACCCTCTACGCGGCCCCCGACGGTCTCCGCAAGACCCCGACCGTCGCGTTCCGGCTGGAGGGTTACGCGCCGCTGGAGGTCTGCCAGCACGCGGCGGATCACGGTTTCTTCATAGCGGCCGGCGACTTCTACGCCTCTACGCTCGCCCACAAGCTCGGGCTCGATGGGTCGGGGGGCTTCGTGCGGGCCGGGCTCGCCCCGTACAACACCGAGGAGGAGGTCGAGGGGTTTATTCGGGTGCTTCGAGGGCTGGTCCGGTAGATCCCGTATCCCAAAGCTCGTCCGGCCGGCTCAGACGGGCCCTGGCAACACGGGTTGAGATTCTGTTATACTGCTGCCCGTAACGTAAGAGTAAGGTGGGTTTACATCTGACGGAGAGCCACCCCGAGAGAGATTCAGGGTGGCGTTTTTGTTTGGTGGGGGCCCATAAACACGAAAGGTGGGCGCCTGATTATGGCCCAAGGAACAGTGAAGTGGTTCAGCGACGAGAAGGGCTACGGCTTTATCTCCCCGGACGATGGGGGCGAGGATCTCTTCGTGCACCACACCGGCATATCCGGCGAGGGCTTCAAGACCCTCGACGAGGGTGCCAAGGTCACCTACGAGGCGACCCAGGGACGTAAGGGGATGCAGGCGGAGAACGTCACTCCCGCTTAACATCCGGTAATTCATCGGAGAGCGCAGGGCCGGGGCTAACCCCCCGGCCCTCGCCTTATCGCTAGAAAACCACGAGACCGCGCCGAACGGGGCTTCGGTGCTCGTCTGGAGGAGGTCTTACGTGGAATACGTCGTCGCCGTGATCGTGGGTCTGGCCCTGAGCCAGCTCGCCACCCTCATCACCACCGTCTACCTGCACCGGGTGCTCTCGCACAGGTCCATCCGGCTCCACCCGGCGCTCACGATGTTGATGCGCTTCGGCACCTGGATGCTCACCAGCATCTCGCCCAGAGAGTGGGTGGCCGTCCACCGCAAGCACCACAACTTCAGCGACGTCGAGGGCGACCCCCACAGCCCCCACATCGAGGGGTACTGGCAGATCATGATCGGCAACGTCTACTACTACCGCCGCGAGGCGAACGACGGCGATACGCTGGAGAAGTACGCCGCCGACCTCCCCTTCGATAGGCTTGACACCCTCCTCCTGCGCCGCGGCGTTCTCGGCTTCTCCCTGACCGGCGTGGCGCTCGTCGCCCTCTTCGGCCTCTTCGGCCCCGGGTGGGGCATAGGTCCTGGCCTTGTGGCGCTCGCGACGCTCGCGGTCGTCTACCTGTTGCTCAACGCCGCGATCAACGGGGCGGGGCACACCTTCGGCTACAAGAGCTTCGAGAACGACGCGACGAACCTGAAGCTGCTCGCGCTCATCACCTTCGGGGAGGGCCTGCACAACAACCACCACGCGCGCCCGGCGTCGGCCAAGCTCGCCGCGTTCAAGGACGAGTTCGATCCCGCCTGGCCCGTGATCCGGCTGCTCGAGAAGCTCCGCCTCGCCGAGGTCCTTACCAAGGTGGATGAGGGCTGGGTCGACCACCGCCGCCGCATCCCGCGCACCACGGTAAGCCCGCTCGGCACCAAGACCGTCCAGGACTAACCCGGAACAAATCTCCGGACCCAGAGGCCCGAAACTCTCTCCATCGGGCCAAAGATCCGGGGTGGGGCCCGCGACTATAGTGCGGCCCGTACCCGAGGTCTACCCGAAGGAGATCCCATGCAGTCCCCGACCGTAAGGAGCGCGCCGCTCCTCCACCAGGAATACGATCGCATCGCCATCCCCGAGGCCGTCCCGGAACTCGGCATTCGGGAGGGGGACGAGGGCGTCGTACGGAGGCTCACGTACCTGCGCAACACCGTCTTCGCCTTCGTGATGGTCACCTACTCCACGGGGCTGCCGAGGGGCTGGGTCGTCGTGGAGATCAAACCGGAGAGAAAGGTCCGCTCCTACACGACCGCCTCGCAGTAGGAGTGGCCCCGCGAAGGTCGTTCGCGACCTCGCTAGAGACGTAAAGAACGAACCCATGCCCGCCCGTTGGTCTGACGGGCGGGCATCTTTCGACGAGCTGACCGTCACAGGGCGATACCCTGCGCCGGCCCGCGTGCGAGTTCCCCCTCTCAAAGCGGCCGTGGTCCGCCGCGCCACTTCCCCCGAAACACGCTGGAAAAGTAACGAGAGTAACCCATTTGCCGGATACGCCGGCCCCGCCGGCCCCGCCGGGGGACTATGCTGCGCCCATGATCCAGCAAAGAGTCTTCACGCCACCAACCGGCGTCGAACTTTCCGGTGCCCCGGTGCATCTTATCTAGTGTGAAGACCGGTACGACGCCTTCGAAAGGGGCCGGCGCGTGTTGAGAGGACAGGTACTGGGTGACGCGGACCTCGTTCGGGCGGCGCAGGCGGGAGACGCCACGAGCCTTGGCGTACTGCTCGAACGCTACAGGGCCCCTCTGTACGGACAGGCCCTGGGAATCCTCGGGTACGGGCCGCGGGCGGAGGACGCCGTCCACGACGCCTTCCTGGTAGCGCTGCGAAAGTTGGACCAGATCAGCGAGCCCGCCGCCGTGGGCGGGTGGCTTCACGCGGTCTTGCGCAACGTCTGCCTGATGCGGCTTAGGACCGGACGGGGTGAGGTCCTCTTCGACGAGATGCAGCCGCGTATTCAGGAGTCCCACTCGGAGATGTCCGTCGAAGAGTCCATAGACCGACTGGCGATGCGCGAGTGGGTGTGGACGGCCCTTTCGGAGCTGCCCGAGGTGCTTCGGGTGACGGCGATGGTGCGCTACTTCGGCCGCCACTGCTCCTACGAGGAGATCTCTTCCATCCTCGGTGTTCCGGTCGGCACGGTACGGAGCCGTCTCAACGGGGTCAAGCTCAAGCTGGCCGACGCGCTGCTGGAGACCGCGGGGCTCGCCCACGACGAAGCACGCCGGCTCACGGCGTCCGGCACCCGCTACTTCGAGGCCGCCGCCGAGGAGATAAACCGCGGCCAGGGATACGGACTTCTCCTGAACGCCTACTCCGATTCCCCCTCTTGCCTCTTGGCTGGCGGACAGGCCCTGCAAGGCCGCATGCAAGGCCGCAGGGCCGTGATCGCGAGCCTGGAGAGCGACCTCGAAGCCGGGGTAAAGATACACCCCACGAACGTGCTTGCGAGCAAGGACATAATCGTCTTCGAGGCAGATTTCGAGAATCCTCGCGACGATCCTCTCCACTGTCCGCCCGCCACCACACAGGTCCACTTCCAGCGCGACGGCCTGACCCACCGGGTCCACCTGCACTTCGCGCCGCGCCCGAGGGAGGAGGGAGGCTGAGACAACAGAGCTAGAACAGAGCTAGAACAGAGCTAGATGACGGTTCAAGCGAGAGGTATCCAAAGGGGCGCCGAGAGCCCCACCGACCACAAAGGAGCAGAGCGGATGCGCGCAAAGAGCGAAGAGATACCGGTGGCGTTCGAGGAGGGCGGCGTCGTCAGTCGTCAGGTGCAGTGGGGAGAGATGCAGGTTGCCAGGGAGACCGCTCCCGCCGGTATAGACACCCGCCCGATGTTCAAGGGATTGCCCGAAGACTCCTGCCAGTGCCCGCACTGGGGGTACATGATCAGGGGCAGGGCACGGGTGATCTACTCGGATCGAGAGGAGATCCTTGAGGCCGGCGACGCCTACTACCTGGAGCCCGGACACAACCTCGTGGTCGAGGAGGCCGGCGAGGTCGTCGAGTTCAGCCCGGCGGGCGAGTACCAGAAGACGATGCAGGCGGTGGCCGAGAACGCGCAGGCCGCCCGGTGAGGATCGATCGGGCCCCCTTGCGACGCCGAGGAGACCTACTTTGTGGACGCCTGGGATACTAGAAAAGGTACGGCTCGGATGAAGCGCTTCGAGAGGGGCCACACCACGAACAGCGCGGAGGTTGCACGGGCCCTGTCAGACCCCGGCCGGGACGGATCAGCTTAGCAGCAGGTAAAGAAGCGCCTTCTGCGCGTGCAGCCGGTTCTCGGCCTGGTCGAAGACGCGGCTCCGGGGCCCGTCTATGACGCCCGCCGTCACCTCCTCGCCCCGGTGCGCCGGCAGACAATGGAGGAAGATGGCGTCTCCGGCGGCGAGGTCCATCAGCTCCTCGTCGACCCGGAAGGGACCGAACTTCTCCTTGCGCTCGGCGGCCTCGGCCTCCTGCCCCATGCTGGCCCACACGTCGGTGTAGACGACCCGCGCGCCGTCGGCGGCCTCGCGGGGGTCCCCGGCCAGGACGGGCGCGGCGCCGAGCCTGCCGGCAGCCTCCACGACCTCTGGGTCCGGGCCGTGGCCCTCGGGGTGGGCGATGACGAGCTCGGCGCCGGTGAGGGCGCAGGCTATGGCGAGGGAGTGGGCGACGTTGTTGCCGTCGCCCGCATAGGCTATCTTCACGCCCTCGAGCGTGCCGAACTCCTCGCGCACCGTCAGCAGGTCCGCGAGGGCCTGGCATGGGTGGTGGGTGTCTGAGAGGCCGTTCATGACGGGCACGTCGGCCGCACCCGCGAGCTCTTCTAGCTCCCCGTGGTCGAAGGTGCGCACCATGATGGCGTCTATGTAGCGGGCGAGGACGCGGCCCGTGTCCGACGGGGTCTCGCGTTTGCCCATCTGTATCTCCTGGGGGGAGAGGGAGAGGGCGTGCCCGCCGAGCTGGTACATGCCGACCTCGAAGGAGACGCGGGTGCGGTTGGACGGCTTCTGGAAGACCATCGCGAGCGTCCTGCCGCGTAGAGGTCGGTAGGGGATGCGGCTCTTTTGCATGGCCTTGATCTTGACGGCCTCGTCCAGGATCAGGGCCAACTCTTCGGGCGTGAACTCGGCCAGCGTCAGACAGTCCCGCCCCGAGAGGGGGGACGGCTTCGGCGGGACGTCGTCTATCTGCGGGATCACGGCCACAACGACCTACGCCACCGCGGCTTCGGGCACGGCAACGCTCATAGCCGCCCGCACGCCCCCGCGAAAGGTGTCGAGCGCGGCCCGAACCTCCGTCCTGGTCACGGTGAGCGGCGGCGCCAACCGTATGGTCGTCCCCCCTACCAAGTTCACCAGCACACCCTCGTCCAGACAGTAATCGAAGACGGACCGCGCCATCTCGGGGTCCTTCAGGTCCAACCCGACCAGCAACCCCTCCCCCCGGACCTCGGCGCCAGGCACCCGCTCCGCCAATACCTCGAGCGCGCTCTTCAGCACCCTCCCCTTGAACCGGACCTCCTCCAGAAACTCCTCGTCGTTCACCACCCCGAGCACGGCCTTCACCGCGGCCATCGCCAGCGGGTTGCCCCCGAAGGTCGAGCCGTGGTTGCCGGGACCCAGCGCCGCGAACTCCTCTTTCGCCAGCACCGCCCCGACGGGGAAGCCTCCCCCGAGCCCCTTCGCGCTCGCCAGGACGTCCGGCACGACGCCCATTCCCTGGTACGCGTACAGATGTCCGGTACGCCCAGCACCGGTCTGGACCTCGTCGAAGACGAGGACCGCGCCTGTCTCGTTGCAGAGGTCGCGCAGTCCCTGCAGAAAGCCCTCGGGGGCGACGTTCACGCCGCCCTCGCCCTGGATGGGCTCCACCAGGATGGCCGCGGTCTGGGGGCCGGTCATCTCTGTGGCGGCTTCGAGGTCGCCGTAGGGGGCGTGGACCATGCCGGGGAGCATGGGGCCGAAGCCGTCCTTGAGGGCGGGCTGGGCGGTGGCTGAGAGGCCGCCGTAGGTGCGGCCGTGGAAGGACTTCGTAAAGGTCAGGACCTCGTGTTTTTCGGGGCCGTGGCTCTCGTGGGCGTATTTACGGGCGAGCTTGATGGCGGCCTCGACGCTCTCGGTGCCGGAGTTGCAGAAAAAGACCCGGTCAAAGTCCGTGGCACCGGTGAGCTGTGCTGCGGCCTCGGCCTGGATCGGGATCTCATACAGGTTCGAGCAGTGGATCAACCTATCCGCCTGCTCCTTTATGGCCCCCACGAGGGCCGGATGGCCGTGCCCGAGGGAGTTCGTCGCTATTCCCCCTATAAAGTCCAGGTAACGGTTGCCCTCGTCATCGAAGAGCCAGCTCCCGCGCCCGCTCGTCGGGGCTATGCCAAGCCGTTTGTAAGTCTCCATTACCGCGTGCATGCTGGCCCTCCTTCGTATATGAGCGTCCCGACGCTCTCGCCGGAGAGTGCCCCGGCCAGAACGCCCTTCTTGTTGCCGTTCAGTACCCTTGCCTTCACCCCGCCGCGCGCCGCCTCGGTCGCCGCCCGCAGCTTGGGGACCATTCCCCCGGCGGCGAGACCGCGCCGGACGAAGCTCTCGGACTCATCCGGGTCGAGGGATGTGACCGCCTCGCCGTCCTTCAGCAGACCGTCAACGTCGGTCAGCAAGAACAGGTGTCCCGCCCCGAGGCCCACGGCCAGGGCAGATGCCGCGGAGTCCGCGTTCACGTTGTACGCGCCCTCCGGGCCGAGGCCCAGAGGTGCCACGACCGGCACGAAACCACCGTTCCAGAGGGTCCGGATCAGACCGGGCTCGACGCTCGAGACCTCCCCGACCCTGCCAAGCCCCGGTATGGGCTCGACGAGGAGCGTCGGACCGTCTGTGCCGGAGATGCCGGCCGCCGGCACGCCTAGAGTGTTTAGCTCGCGCACCAGCCCCTTGTTGACGCCGCCGGCGAAGACCATCTCCGCGACCTTGAGCGTCGCCGCGTCGGTGACGCGCAGGCCCTCGTGAAAGGCGCTCTCGATGCCCAGCGAGTCGAGCATACGGGTGAGCTGCGGCCCGCCGCCGTGGACGAGCGCGACCGGCGTCCCGTCAGCCAGGATGGCCGGCAGGTCTTCCAGAGCGCCGCCCCGCAGGGCGCCGCCGCCGACCTTTACCACGATGGGGGACTTCACGCTCACGTGCGGTAGCTCCCGTTGATCCTGACGTACTCGTAGCTCAGGTCGCAGCCCCACGCGGTCGCCGAAGCCCCACCCGCGCCCAGCCGGGCCGTGATCCTGACCTCGCCCGACGCGAGCGCCGCGTTCGCCTCGGCCGTCTCGTGCGGGACGGGCGCTCCTTCGAAGACCTTGACCGGCCCGAACCACAACTCCAGCCCGTCAGGGTCGAAGGGGACGCCGGCGTAACCCATCGCCGTCAGCACCCGCCCCCAGTTGGCGTCCTCGCCGAAGACGGCGGCCTTGACCAGGCTGCTGCCAACGACGCTCTTCGCCAGCGCCGCCGCGATCTCCTCGCTCTCTGCACCCTCGACCACGACCTCCACCAGCCGCGTCGCCCCCTCGCCATCGCGTGCGACCTCCTTGGCCAACGTCTGCGCGACGGCCTCGACCGCCCCGGCGAAGGCGGGGTAGTCGGCTGATTCCGTCGTCAGGGGTTCGTTTCCGGCGGCGCCGTTGGCGAGGAGGAGGGCCATGTCGCTGGGGGAGGTGTCGCCGTCCACGGTAACGCGGTTGAAGGAGCGCTCCGTGGCCCGGCCCAGGGTCTCCCGCAGGCACCCGGGCTCGACGGCGGCGTCGGTGGTGAGGAAGGCGAGCATGGTGCCCATGTTCGGGTGGATCATGCCGCTCCCCTTGGCCGTCCCCCCGACGGTGACGGTCTTCCCCCCGACCTCGACCTCCACCGCGGCCTCCTTGGTGCGGGTGTCGGTGGTCAGGATCGCCTCCGCGAACGGGACGCCGTCCCTGGAGAGCTTGCCGGCGGCCTCACCTATCCCGGCCCGGACCCTATCCATCGGCAGGTGCTCCCCGATCACACCGGTAGAGGCCACCGCCACCCGCCCGGCCTCGACCCCCAACGCCTCCGCCGCCGCCCCCTGCATCGCATAGGCGTCCTCGACGCCCCGGGCCCCGGTGGCCGCGTTGGCGTTCCCGCTGTTGACGACGACCGCCCGCAGCCCGCCCGCCCCGACCGCCTCCCGCGTCACGCCGAGCGGCGCCCCCTTGAACGCGTTGCGCGTAAAGACCGCCGCCGCCCCGCACGGACGCCCTGAGACGAGCAGCCCGAGGTCCAGCACCCCGGAACCCCGAACCCCGCACGAGACCCCGCCCGCCCGGAAACCCCCTGGGGCCGTCGCCCCGCCGGCGAGAGTCGTTATGCTGATTGTTGAATCTTTATTCATGATTGGCTCGTATTGTCGCACCCGTGTGTAAGGGCGTCAATGTAAATATCCAGAAACTTGAATAAATATCCGACGGGTGCTCTAATACGGCTATGAGTTTGAAGGTTGGGGTATACGGCGGCAGCGGGTACGCGGGGGCGGAGCTGGTACGGCTTCTGGGCGGGCACCCGAAGGTGGGAGGGCTCGCGGTGGCGTCGCGGGGGTATGCGGGGCGTCGTATCGGGGAGGTCTTTCCGCAGATATCATCCGAAGGGTCTTTCGTTGGGCCGGAGGAGATCGAGGCTTCCGGGCTCGACGTGGCCTTTGTGGCCTACGGGCACGGGGAGAGTGCCGAGACCGTGGCCGCGCTGCTGGAGGCCGGGGTCGGGCTTGTGGTGGACCTCTCGGCGGACTTCAGGTTGCCCGAGGTCGGGATGTACGAGGAGTGGTACGGGGGGCATCCCGCGCCGGGGTTGCTGGCCGAGGCGCACTACGGGTTGCCGGAGGTTTTCGGGCCGGCGCAGGGTCGGATCGTCGCCAACCCCGGGTGCTACCCGACGGCGGCCGTTCTGGCGCTCGCGCCGGTGGTCAGGCGGATGGGAGGGGGGATCGAGTCCATCGTCATCAATGCCCTCTCCGGGGTGAGCGGGGCGGGGGCGCGGCCGAGCGTCAAGACGCACTTCGTGAGCGCCAACGAGAGCGCGAACGCCTACGGGGCGCCGCTGCACCGGCACACGCCGGAGATCGAGACGATGCTGCGCAGGGTGGGGGAGAGCCCGGCGGTCACCTTCGTGCCGCACCTCATCCCCATAAGCCGCGGCGAGCTCGAGACGATCGTGGTGGACCTCGAAGAGCTGCCGGCGGCCGAAGACGTCCTCGGCTGGTACGCGGAGGACTACGAGGACTGGGCGTTCGTCGAGGCGAGGGAGGAGTACCCGCATATCTCCCACGTGGCGAACACGAACAGGTGCCGGCTCTCGGCCGCGGTGGACGGGCGGGCCGGGAAATTGCTGCTGTTCTCGGCGGTGGACAACCTGCTCAAGGGGGCGTCCGGGGCGGCGGTCCAGAACATGAACCTGGCGCTCGGTTACCCAGAAGACCTGGGTCTAGAGCACCTCAAGTAGGACCCCAAGAAGTAGGAGGAAGAAGTATGGGCGCGACGCGCGCACCGGTGGACAAGACGACGCGGCAGGACTTGATCCTGCGGCTCATCTCCGAGCGGGAGCTCGGCACCCAGCAGGGGGTCGTGCAGGCCCTTGGCGACGAGGGGGTCGAGGTCGCGCAGGCGACGGTGAGCCGGGACCTCGCGGAGCTCGGGGTGCTCAAGGTAGGGAGCCGGTACCTCGCGCTCCCGCAGGCTCCAGGGTACGCCGGCATTGAGGTCCTGCCGGGGTTCGTGCTGGAGATAACGCCCGCCCAGAACCAGGTTGTCATACGCACCCGGGACGGGACCGCGGGGGCAGTGGCGAACGTGCTCGACAGGGTGAGGGGGCTCAAGATCACGGGCACCATAGCAGGCCTCGACACGGTCCTCATCGTCGCCCCGGACAACGCAGCCGCCGAAGAGGTCGCGGGCCTCATCGCCGACGTCTGCCGCGCCAAGACCCGCCCCGCCGGAAACGTCGAGTAGCCGGGCCCGTGAAGATCCACTTCATCAGGCACGCCACATTCGCGTTCGAGATGAACGGCATCCGGGTGCTCGTCGACCCCATGCTCGGCGACGCGGGGACAGCGCCGGCCGTGCCGAACACGCCCAACCAGAGGCCGAACCCACTCGTGGATCTGCCATTCGGGAACGATGGCCTGTCGGATCTTATCGACAACACGGACGCGGTCCTGGTGACGCACACCCACAATGATCACTGGGACGGGCGGGCGCAGGAGCTCATCCCGAAGGACACGCTCGTCCTTTGCCAGCCGGAGGACGAGGCGAGGATCTCCAGCGCCGCCGGGTTTACGAACGTCTCCGCGGTGGACCCTGGCCTGGCGTGGAAGAGCCTGCGGTTCGCCCGCACCGGAGGACGGCACGGGACCGGGGAGATCGGGGCCCAGATGGCCCCCGTCTCTGGCTTCGTGATCCAGACGGACGGCTCCCCGAGCCTCTACGTCGCGGGTGACACGATCTGGTGCGACGAGGTCGAGGAGGCGCTCCACACCCACCGCCCCGACGTGATCGTCGTGAACGCCGGCGCCGCGCGGTTCCTCGAAGGCGACCCCATCACCATGACGGCGGAAGACGTCGCGCGGGTCTGCCGCGCGGCGCCTGAGGCGCGCGTGATCGCCGTTCACATGGAGGCCATAAACCACTGCCTGCTCACGCGGGCCGAACTCGCCCGAAAGCTTGGCGAACAGGGGCTGGCCGAAGGGGTCGAGATCCCGGCCGACGGCCAAACCCTCGAAACGCCGGCGTGAACACCGCGCGCAAGGAACTGCGCCTCACTCTGCTCGACGGACATATGTCCGTCTGTCGCCTCGCTCCGACGTCTGAGATCCCTGATTGGGCTGTAACAGGCGGTTTTTTCTCCGTTACACGTACAGCCGACGAGCTCTCGGTGTTGTGTCCGAACGAAGCGATTCCTGAAGACGTCCGGTGTGAGAGAGGCTGGCGAGCCCTGAAGCTAGAGGGGCCTTTCGAGTTCTCGGAGGTCGGCATTTTGGCCTCTGTGACGGTGCCGCTGGCGGAGGCCGGAGTGGGTATCTTCGCTGTCTCAACCTTCGATACGGACTACGTGCTGGTAAAGGAAGAACAACTTGAGTCCGCCGTGGCGGCGTTGCGCGGGCTGGGCCACAAGGTTCTATGAAATCTCTTATCTCCCAGGGAGGAAACATGCTGGAAGGCAAGAAGGTCGTGCTCGCCTACTCGGGGGGGCTGGACACCTCGGTCTGCGTGAAGTGGCTGGAGCAGCAGGGCGCCGTTCCCTACGCGCTCTACCTGGACCTCGGGCAGGGAGAACCGG
>CADCUW010000095.1 GCA_902805985.1 uncultured Rubrobacteraceae bacterium | reverse complement strand
TTTGCCTGAGAAAGGACGCGCGCCCGTGGGTATCTTCGGGGTCCCGATGGACCTCGGCCAGGGCCGTCGTGGGGTGGACATGGGGCCGAGCGCCATCCGCTACGCGCGCATGGAGGCCGCCATCGAGGAGCTCGGTCATTCCGTGACGGACCTCGGGAACGCCCGCGTGCCCATCCCCGAGCTCGTCGAGAGCGACGAGAGCGTCAGGCACCTCGACGCCGTGCGGACCGTCTGCGAGGAGGTGGCGGGGCGGACCCGGGAGGTTGTCTCCGAGGAGCTGTTCCCGGTCTTTCTCGGGGGGGACCACTCCATCTCCATCGGAACCGTCTCCGGTGTGGCGGGCGCCTCCGGCGGTCGGACCGGCGTGATCTGGCTCGACGCCCACGCGGACTTCAACACCCCCGCTACTTCACCCTCGGGGAACATCCACGGGATGCCGCTCGCCACCCTCACGGGCAACGGGCCGCCGAGCCTCGTCGAGATCGGTGGCGCGGGCGCGAGCGTGCGGCCCGAGGACGTCGTCTTGATCGGGCTCCGGTCAGTGGACCTCGAGGAGCGCAACCTGCTCCACGCGGCCGGCGCCCGCGCCTACACCATGAAGGAGATCGACGCCTACGGGGTGGCGCGCGTGGTCCGCCAGGCCATGAAGGATCTCTCCCACGTCGACCGGGTCCACCTCTCCTTTGACCTCGACGTGCTCGACCCGGAGATAGCCCCCGGCGTCGGCACCCCCGTCCGCGGCGGCCTCACCTACCGCGAGGCGCACCTCGTCATGGAGCTCATAAACGAGGCGGGCGTCGTAACTTCTCTAGACGTCGTCGAGGTCAACCCTATCCTTGACGTCCGCAACGGCACCGCCGCCCTCGCCGTCGAGCTCGTCGAGAGCCTCCTCGGGCGCCGCATCATAGATCTGCCGGTCTAGGTTTCAGGTTCCAGGCGCTAGGGGTGCGGTACGCGGCCTCGAGCCGGCATCGCCACCACGATTGACTTCAGAGAGCGCGGCATGCCCGCGGCATCCCCGCTCTACCTGTTCTTGCCGGGGGGTGGGCCCGAGAGCGGCGAGTCGTCCAGGGTCTTCTTCGAGCCGCCCACCACGATCAGGTCTCCTTGCCTGAGAACCGTGTCGCCGGTCGGGAGCGTTCCGGCGCCGCCCTGCGGTTTGTGGGCCACGACCGTCAGGCCGAAGTTGCGGGAGAGGGAGAGCTCGGAGAGGGATTTGCCCGCCCACTGTTCCGGGACGTGGGCTTCGATCAGGGCCTCGTCCTCGCCGAGGTCCACGTAGTCGAGGACGGCCGGGGAGGCCAGGACACGGGCGACCTGCTCTCCCATCTCACGTTCGGGTTGGATCACCCGGTCGGCGCCGACCCTCTCAAGGACGCGGGCGTGGAGCTTGCTCGTCGCCCGGGCCACGATCATCGGCACCCCGAGCTCCTTGAGGTTCGCCGTCGCCAGGATGCCGGCCTCGACGTGGTTCTCTCCTATGACGACGGCCGCCGCGTCGAAGTGCTCGACGTTCAGGCCCCGCAGGACGTCCTCGTCCGTGGCGTCGGCCGCGACGAGATGGACGTTCGGCAGGTCGTCCGCGAGGTCCTGTATCAGGTCCTCCTTGGCGTCAAGCGCGAG
>CADCUW010000094.1 GCA_902805985.1 uncultured Rubrobacteraceae bacterium | reverse complement strand
GGTTCGGGCGGTCGTATGCGGGATCGGGATAGTTTAGAAAGCGACAGGGGAGGGTAGGCAGGACCGGTAGCATTTACGGGCAGTTTTGTAGAGCATGGGAAAGGACGGAGCATGAGCGAACAGGGCGAGCAGGCGGGGCCGTTGCAGAGCGACAAGGGCCTGACCAAGATAGGCGACGCGGTGGTCAGCCAGATCGCGGGCATCGCCGCGCAGGAGGTCGAGAAGGTCCAGATGGGCGGCGGTACGAGCGCGGCCGTCGGAGGATTCTTGCAGAGCGTCACCGGCGCCGTGGGCGGTAGCTCCGGCGGCAGCAACTTCTCCAAGGGCGTGAGCGTCGAGGTCGGTTCCCAGGAGGCCGCCATAGACCTGACGATGGCCGTAGAGTACGGGCAGTCCATCCCGCAGCTCACCGAAGCCGCCCGCCGCAACGTCATCAACAAGGTCGAGTCGCTCGTCGGCCTGCGCGTGACCGAGGTGAACATCACCGTGAACGACGTGCAGGTGCCCGATGAGCGGCCGATGCTCCAGCAGCAGGAGCAGACCGAGGACATGGCCCAGCGCCAGGAGCAGCGCGCCTGAGGCTCTCCTAGACTCTCCGCGCAACATGAGGCCGGGGCTCGCGCCCCGGCCTCTCTCGTGCCGGTAGAACTCTCCGGCGGCCCTCTCTAAACTTGCCCCATGGCCCCTGGGGACTTCTTGAGAGGCGTGCGGCGGACGGCGGATTGGTGGGTCATGGACCTCTCGCGCCCGCTCGCCCTGGTCTCCGGCGGGCCCGACTCCGTCGCCCTGCTGCGGGCGGTCATCGAGCTCGGCGGGAGCCCGGTCGTCCTGCACGTAGACCACGGCCTGCGCGGGGACGAGTCCAGGGCAGACGCGGGCTTCGTTGTGGATCTCTGCGGGAAGCTCGGCGTCCGGTGCGAGGTGGAGGTTCTGGACCTCGGGGAGAAGCCCAACCTGCAGGAGCGGGCGCGCGAGGCGAGGTACCGGCTCGCGCGGGAGGTCTCGGCGGGGCTCGGGCTCGAAGTCGTCGCGACCGGGCACACGGCCGACGACGTGGCGGAGACCGTGATCCTGAACCTCTCCCGCGGCGCGGGGCTGCGCGGCCTCGCCTCCATCCCCCCGACCCGCGACGGCCTGGTCCGGCCCCTGATAGACCGTACTCGCCCGGAGGTACTCCGTTACCTCGCCGACCTCGACCAGCCCTACCGCACGGACCCGACGAACCTCTCCGGAAAGTACGCCCGTAACCGCATCAGGCTCGAGGTCATGCCGGTTCTCGAGGAGATCCACCCCGGGGCGGCGGCCAACCTGGCCCGCGCCGCCTCCCTCGCCCGCGAAGATCTGGAAGGACTGGAGGCTCTGGCCGACGCTGTGCTCGAAACGCGCGGCGCCGAGGTGGTCCTGGTCCGCGAGGCGCTGCTCCCGCTCCCGCCCTCCCTCCGGCGCCACGCGGTGAGGTTGGCGTACGCGAGGGTGTTGCCCGGGGAGCCGCCACCCGAGTCGAAGCACGTGGAGGCCGTGCTCGCGCTGGCCGAAGCCGGGTCAGGAACGCGCTCGCTAGACCTGCCGGGTGGGGCGGTCGCCGTCGGGCGTGGGGGAGAGGAGATCTCCTTCTACGTGCCGC
>CADCUW010000093.1 GCA_902805985.1 uncultured Rubrobacteraceae bacterium | reverse complement strand
TCCCAGACCCGCACCGTAAGGGAGTCCAGGCCGCGTCCTTGCAGGGAAGAGGAGATCCCATCCCAACAGAACCCCGCCACGACCTCGGCCGTGGTGTTCTTGCCCTTGAGGCCGGGGACCTCGTCGAGGTCGCGGTAGTCCAGTGAGGCGGCGATACCGTCCACCGTATCGCGGAACTCTCCTATGTCCAGCAGCGTGCCGTCTTCGGCGAGTTCCTCGCCGCGCACGATGGCCTCCAGCCTGTACGTGTGGCCGTGGGTCCGGGAGGCGGGCCCGAAGTCCCCCTTGAGACGGTGGGCAGCCTCGAAGGCCGCCGCGACGTATACCTCGTACTTCATCAACCCTCCCCGTAATCGAAGACGACCTGCACGGCGGCGTCCGGTGCCTCATCGAGCATCCGGTACGCCCCCGGCGCCTCCCCGAACGGTATCCGGTGGGAGACAAGGGAGTCGAGCGGGATCCGGGGGTCTTGCAGGTGCGAGATCACTGCCCCCGTCCTCCTCTTCCCGTCCCACCGCGCCGACATCTCCGGCGCCACCCGCCCGACCTGCGACGACTTTATCCTCACCCTCCCCCGGTGGAAGTGGCCGCCCAGCGGGAGCCTGACGGGCTCCTTCCCGTACCAGGACGCCGCGACGACCGTCCCCTCGTCCGCCACGCACTCCAACGCCCCGGCCAGCGCCGCGCCGGACCCGCTCGCCTCGACCGCGACGTCCGCCCCGCGCCCGTCCGTCGCCCCGAGAACGCGTTCCCTCAAGCCGTCGCCTGGCTCGAATGCGGCGTCGACGCCCATCTTCAGGGCGAGCTTCCGACGATTGGGGATGGGCTCGACGGCGAGGACACAGATGCCGGACATCCCGAGGAGGCGGGTTACCAGGAGCCCCACCACGCCCTGCCCGAAGACCAGGGCCGTCTCCCCGAGGCGCGCGTGGACGTCGTGGACGACGTTCAGGGCCGTCTCCATGTTGGCGAAAAAGACGGCGCGTAGGGGGTCGAGGTTGCGCGGCAGGCGTACGGGGAAGTCCGCCGGGACGGTGAAGACGTCCTGGTGCGGGTGATGTACGAATACGGCGTCGCCGGGCGAGATGTCTGTGACGTCTGGTCCCGTATCCAGGACGCGGCCGGCGGAGGCGTAGCCGTGCTTGATCGGGAACCCGAAGCCCCCGGCGAAGGTCGGGAGGTCGAGCGGGAGGTCTTTTGGAACCTCGCCCCTGTAGACGAGCATCTCCGTGCCGTGGCTGACGGCGGAGAGGACCGTCCGGACGCGCACCTCGCCGGGGCCGGGGGCCGGGACATCCTCGGGCCGCAGCTCGGCCCGGCGCCTCCCGGCGAACCAGAGGGCCCGCGGGCTACCCGGCGCGGCTGACGGCATCGCGGCCCGTCGGGTACTCGACGCGCGCGGTCAGGAGCAGGTCGCCGCCGCACGGCGTGAACGCGGCTTCCGCGAGGGATATGGACTCCGAGAGGTCGCGGATGCCGAGGTCGCCCACGGCCTCTATGCCGGAGCCCAGGATCTTGGGCGCTACGCAGACCGCCAGGCGGTCCACCAGTCTCCCGCGCAGGAGCGAGGTGATGAGGGCGGCCCCTCCCTCGACCATCACAGAGCCAACCCCGATGTCGTCCAGGCCCAG